>JASJHC010000021.1:0-29809 GCA_033791245.1 Acidimicrobiia bacterium
GTTGCTGCGCAGCTAGACCGCGCCGTCTGTGTTCTCGGATTCGACACCAGTGTTGTCCTTGGAGATCGGGTCTACGGGAAACCGGTAGACGAGAGCGATGCCGAGGCGATGTTGCTCTCGCTGGCAGGCCGGACACATACCGTCTACACCGGATACGCATTCGCAAGGGGAGCAGAAATTGTCGAGAGCGGCATCGATGCGGCCCGGGTCACTATGCGGCCCGTCGCCACCGCCGAAGCGGCCGCATACGCCGCCACCGGCGAGCCCCTTGACAAGGCTGGTGCGTACGCTTTGCAGGGCGCGGGTAAGGGCTTCGTTACAGACGTTGAAGGACTGCGCTCAACTGTGATCGGGTTACCACTCGAGCATATCGTTGACTTGTTGATTCGGAACGGAATAAT
This sequence comes from Acidimicrobiia bacterium, assembly GCA_033791245.1. Classification (GTDB taxonomy): domain Bacteria; phylum Actinomycetota; class Acidimicrobiia; order Spongiisociales; family UBA5794; genus JAAETI01. The sequence continues at coordinate 402 of JASJHC010000021.1, forward strand.
GCCAACGCGTCCGTGAGGGGAACAAGATGAGATTCGAACTGTCTGAGGATCACGAATCGTTCCGCAAGGTTGTCAGGGACTTTGCGGAAACAGAGATCGCACCGAACGCTGCTGAGTGGGACCAAACGGGCGAGTTTCCGGCAGCGACGGTTCGCAAGATGGGTGAGCTTGGGTTGTTTGCCTTGCCATTTCCCGAAGAGGTCGGTGGCATGGGTGGCGATTTCACGTCGCTGTGTGTTGCCATCGAAGAAATCGGGCGCGTTGATCAGTCCATGGGAATCACCCTCGAGGCTGGCGTTGGGCTGGGGATCAATCCGATATTCACATATGGGACTGCTGAGCAGAAGAAACGGTGGCTACCCGATCTGGTATCCGGAGTGGCGCTGGCGGGCTTCGGCCTCACAGAAGCCGAAGCGGGGTCCGATGCCGGTGCCACCAAGACGAGAGCGACACTCGACGGCGACGAATGGGTGATCAACGGCTCCAAGGCCTTCATAACCAACGCCGGAACCGAAATGACGTCGGTGGTTACGATTGCTGCCCGCACCGGCGACAATGAGATCTCTTCGATCATCGTCCCTGCTGGAACCGAAGGCTTCACGGTAGAGCCGGCCTACAAGAAGATGGGTTGGCATGCCTCCGACACCCGGGGTCTCGTGTTCGAGGATTGCCGCGTCCCTGCCAACAATCTGCTCGGTAGTCGCGGAAGAGGTTTCCACCAGTTTCTTTCGACATTGGACGACGGCAGGATTGCGATCTCGGCCTTGGCGTTGGGACTAGCCCAGGCCTGTCTCGAAGTGTCAGTTGAACACGCCAAGACGCGGCAAGCGTTCGGTCGAGCCATTGGTGCCAACCAGGGTGTTGCTTTCCAGTGTGCGGACCTCAAGGTCATGGTCGAAGCGGCGCGGCTGCTTACCTATCGGGCGGCCGCTCTCAAGGACGCGGGTCGGCCGGTGAAGGAGGCAGCCGCGGTCGCCAAGCTGTATTCGAGCGAAGCGGCGGTCACCGCTACTCGGATTGCGACACAGATCTTCGGCGGTGCCGGGTTCATGGAGAGTTCACCCGTTGCGAGGTTCTATCGGGACGCCAAGATCCTTGAAATCGGCGAGGGCACCTCCGAGATACAGCGCTTGGTGATAAGCCGCGCTCTCGGCTTGCCGGTCCTATAGGACGCACGAACCCGATCTTGTTGATTATCGTGCAGTCACAGCTGACCGCTCGGGAGGAGACTGGCGACCAGTGGTATATCCATTAATAGCGTTGGCCGAATCGGCTACTGAATCCGGATCCATCGATAGCTTTTTGGTTCTAAGCGGGCTCTTTGGCGGCCTTGCGCTGTTTCTCATGGGTATGGATCGGATGACGAGGTCGCTGCGGGTGCTCGCCGGCGACAGGATGCGGGGGATCCTCAACAAGCTGACCACCAATCGTTTTGCCGAAGCCACCACCGGTGCGGGTCTAACAGCCGTAATTCAATCGTCATCGATCACCACGGTGCTTGTGGTTGGATTCATTACCGCAGGCCTGCTGACGTTGGAGCAATCGGTCGGCGTCATCATGGGCGCCAAGATCGGCACCACGGTCACCGCCCAGATCATCGCTTTCAAGGTCACCCGATATGCGCTGGCTCTGCTCGGCTTTGGCTTCGCCATACGGTTCCTTTCGAAGAATGAGTCGCGTCGTGCCCAGGGCGGCTTGATCATGGGCCTCGGCATGATCTTCTTCGGTATGTCCGTGATGGGCGACGCGATGGGCCCGCTCAGCGACTTTGAACCGTTCCGCGATTGGATGGCTGGGATGAGCAATCCCCTGGCCGGTGTGGTCGCCGGGGCGATCTTCACCGCGGTAATTCAGTCATCTTCAGCGACCACCGGTGTTGTGCTGGCCTTGGCTTTTGAGGGCCTGATCGGGATTGAGGCAGGTATTGCCTTGGTCCTTGGCGCAAACGTCGGGACCAGCGTCACCGCCCAATTGGCTGCGATTGGTAAACCTCGGGATGCTTTGCGAGCGGCCTGGATTCACACAATATTCAATACGATTGGAGTCTTGGTGTGGCTCCCGTTTATCCCACAGCTCGCGAGCTGGGTGGAGGGGATCGGGGGAGGCTTGGCCCGGCAGATCGCCAACGCCCACACCATCTTCAATGTTGTCAACACTGTGGTTTTCATTGGTTTCAGCAAACAGCTTGCGGATTTGGTTGTCCGGTTTGTGCCCGATCGGCCTGAGCCGGAAGTCGTTCGACCTCGGTACTTGGATGCGGGACTGATGAGTACCCCAGCGTTGGCGCTCGACAGGGCCCGGCTGGAGCTGCTCCGCTTGGCGGAACGCGTTCGGGTCATGCTCCGTGACGTGGTCCCTGCGGTGATATCTGGAACGAATTCTGACTTGGTGACCATCGAGGCGATGGACGATGAGGTCGACTCACTATACGGCTCGATACTTGAGTATTTGGGGCGGCTGAGTAAAGAAGAGCTCGGGTCCCGAGAATCGAATGAATTGCTGCAGCTCATGGAGGCAACCAACAACCTCGAAGCCATCGGCGACATCATCGAGACGAACCTGGTCCAGCTGGGTTTGTCACGAATAAGTCAAGAGCTGGTGGTCAGCCAGGAAACCGCCGACTATATATACGAACTCCACAAAGAGGTCAAAGAGGCGTTAGACCTCGCCATGCTCGCGGTCACCCAGAAGAACGAGACCGCGGCCCGACGTGTCGGTGCAATGAAGAGTCACATCAACACGCTTGCGAAAAGGACGGGCCGGCACCAGGTGGAGCGATTGGTAGTCGACGAGCCGAATCGTGTGCAAACCTACGGCTTCGAGACGGACCTGATTGCGAACCTGGTTCGCGTCTTCTACTTCACAAGACGCACGGCACGTGTCGCCATTCCTGCCAGCGAGCGTCCAGAAAGCTAGCCGTCCGCACTCGGGGGGCGGAAGAATGTGGCCAGCTGGAGGGCGGCCGCCGCCAAGCCTCCGCCGATGAGGAGTGCACCGACACCGCCGGCGAAAGTCTCATCGATTCCCAATGCGTTATCTACCGAGGCAGATCCAGGGCCCGCCAGGGCGATGGTGGCACCAATGATCGCGAGGGTTGCAACGTATTCCCAACCCTCACCGGGACGGAATATGAAGAATCCATTGTTCTTGTGGACCGACCAGAAGGCCACGAACATGACGGCGATCAGCCCGGCCGCGGCCGGTCCGGTCAGTAAGCCGATGATGAGCGCGGCACCGATCGCCAGCTCGCTTGCCGTAGACGCAAACCACTGCATTTCTGCCTTGCGGAATCCGATCGACTCGAACCAGGCTGTGGTCCGGCTGCGGCCACGAGCGTGATTGATGCCGTGCGCCAGGATCACCAGACCCGCACCAACACGAAGCACAAGCATCGCCCAGTCGAAGCCGGTCATTGCGTTTTCCTCTCATTGCGTCTGAAAGGTGCAACCGAAGCTAACGCTGAAATATTCTCGACACGTCGCCGCAGCGGAGGCTTGCCTAGACCGCGATCTCGTCGAGGATGGAGTCGATATCGCCAAAGCGGCGTTCTAGCCACAGTTCCGTTGCGCTGAGTTGGACTATCGCCTCAACGACGCTCATGTCGAACTGAGTTCCAGCACAGCGGATCATCTCGTCGATCGCATAGTCGACCGGGAGTGCTGGCTGATAGGGTCGAACGCTGGTGATGGCGTCGACGGCATCGGCAACCTGCAACACCTTTGCTTCGAGTGGGATTGACGCGGCAGCCATTGCATTTGGATAGCCGGTCCCGTCGATGCGCTCGTGGTGGGTGAGAATGATCTGTGCAACCTCGGAGGGCACCCGATCACGCACGAGCTCGTAGCCCATCATCGGGTGGCGGCGCAGCTCGACCCATTGTGACTCGGAGAGGGGTCCCGGTTCGTCCAGAATATCGCGAGGAATGAAGACCTTCCCGATGTCGTGCAACTCTGCTGCTACCTTGAGGCGACCGACGGAGTCTGTATCGAGGGACATCTGCTTCGCAATGTCCGTAGCCAGGAGCGATGCCCTTCGACCGTGCGCGGCAAGCTCAGGGTCTGAGGCATAGAGAAGCCGTATGAATCGGTGCACCGGGAACCCTTTGGGGGAGCGTTCTTGAAGTCTCGCTGAAACTGGCAAATTCGGGAATGGGCCGGGCGGATCAATTACATCGGTGTAACTTGCTCGACCCGATCTGTCAGGATCGAGGACAGGCAATCAGGTACTCTCGCCGCCGATGGACAAGATCATTCGAGATGCAACAGTTGCGGACCTCATGCGTGTCAACGAGATCTACAACGAGTACATCGTCGGTCGGCATACCTCCTTCGACGAGGAGCCGTGGACGATCACAGAACGGCAACGTTGGTTCACCAAGTACAACGATCAGGAGCGGCGCTACCGGGTCTTGGCTCTTGAGAGCGGAGGCCGAGTCGTCGGGTTTGCATCGAGCAGCCGCTTCAAGGACAAGGCGGCCTATTCCTCGTCCGCGGAAACGACAGTGGTTCTTGGGGGCGAAAGCGTCGGCAGGGGCTTGGGTGGTCTGTTGCTTGGCAAGCTCATCGACGAGCTGACCGCGGCGCCCGTTCATCGTGCGTACGCACTCATCGCACTGCCCAACGAGCCATCGGTTGCCTTGCATCATCGCCACGACTACCGAGACGTTGGGGTTCTCGATGAGGTCGGGTACCAGCTGGACCGCTACCACTCAGTATTGATGATGGAACGGTCGTTCTAGCAAGGCCGCGACTGATTCTGCGGCAGTCTGCCTAATATGCAACCTCGCCATAGTGGAAATTATGTCTGCGCCATCTCTCCAAATCACCAACATTGCACTCTCGTTCGGCCGTACCCAGGTTCTCGAGGATGTCTCGATGCACATCGCCGGCGGCACGACCCTGGCTCTGCTTGGCCCGAGCGGTTGTGGCAAGACTTCCTTGCTTCGTCTCATCGCAGGGCTCGAACGTCCCGACCGCGGCACGATCAGCGTCGCAGGTTCGGTGTTGGCGGACGACTCGACCTTCATCGCCCCCGAGCGGAGACGAATTGGGATGGTGTTTCAGGATGGGGCGCTTTTTCCGCACATGTCTGTTGCGGAGAACGTTGCCTACGGTCTGTCCCGGTCTGAGACCGCCGAGGGCCGGGTGCAAACCGCGCTCGCTATGGTCGACCTCGAGGGATACGAACATCGTCGTACTGCGGGTCTATCGGGCGGGCAAGCACAACGGGTGGCTGTCGCCCGAGCTATTGCACCCCAGCCCGATCTGCTGCTGCTCGACGAACCGTTTTCGAGTCTGGATGCCGAGCTCCGCGTCCGCGTTCGCGCAGACCTGGTTCGGCTCCTCGCCGATCTCGAAATCACGACCCTGTTCGTTACCCATGACCAAGAAGAAGCATTTGTCGTCGGGGCCCAGGTCGCGGTCATGAACAACGGCGCCATCGTTCAGCAAGGTACTCCGACGGAGATCTACGACACCCCCGACGATCAATGGTTGGCCAGCTTCGTTGGCGATGCGAACCTATTGGAAGCGCAGCCACACCGGGGCGAGGCGCTCACGTCAATTGGGGTGCTGCCAACCCAGGAGCCGCTACATGCCGCAGGGAACGTAATGGTTCGGCCCGAGTACCTGTCCATCGAAAAAGGATCGGCAGCGAAGGTTGCCTCGGTTGAATTCTACGGCCACGACACCTCCTACGAGCTCGAAGGCCTTGGCCAGTCGATCTTGGTTCGCGAGCTACGGGCTCCTCGGTTTGCTGTTGGGGACGATGTGGCAGTTTCGTACAACGGTGGTCCCGCGGTGGTCTTCACCAGCGGCCCGGCTTCGGTCTAGGCAACCGGCTACTGATACTCGTGCCTTCGAGAGAGAGACTCCCGATGAAGAAGCTGACATTGGTCGTCATGGTCGCCGCCATGATGTTGGTCAGCGCCTGCGGTGGGTCAGACACAGAATCGCTGGTTGTGTATTCAGGCCGTACTGAGAATCTGGTCGCTCCCTTGTTCGAGGAGTTCACGGCTTCCACCGGCGTCTCGGTTGAGGTGCGATACGGCCAGTCGGCCGACTTGGCGCTTCTGATCCAGCAAGAAGGAGACAGGAGCCCGGCCGACCTGTTCCTCTCGCAGAGTCCTGGCGCCATCGGGCTACTCGCCGGCGATAGCCTGTTGGCGCAGATTTCCGACACCACCCTGGGGCTCGTCGACGATGACTATCGCAATTCAGATGGCCGATGGGTCGGACTATCGGGCCGGGTCAGGGTCCTTGTCTATAACAGTGCTCTGGTTGCCGAGAGCAGCCTTCCGACCTCGGTATTCGACCTGGTCGGTGCCGAATATGAAGGGCGTCTTGCAGTCGCCCCAAGCAATGGTTCGTTCCAGGACTTTGTGACCGGCATGCGTGAAATCCATGGCGACGAGGTGACCTTGGATTGGCTGAACGGGCTGGAACAGAACCGAACCGCGACATATGCCAACAACAGTTCCATCGTCCAGGCTGTGGGTCGCGGAGAGGTAGAAATGGGGCTCGTCAACCACTACTACAACCTACGAGCACTCGCTGAAGATCCGGGGTTGGAGTCAAGAAATCATTACTTCGACGATGTCGGCTCATTGGTGATTATCAGTGCGGTAGGCGTGATGGAGAGTTCAACCAAACGGACCGAAGCTGAGACTCTCATCAGATACCTGCTGGAGCCCTCGGCTCAGCGCTTCTTCAGCAACGAGACCTTTGAATACCCGTTGGCGAGCGGCAGTCAGCCCAATTCTGCTCTGGCAGCACTTGAGGAGATCCAGGTGGCGACGCACGACTTCAATGGCTTGAGCGGTGGTCTCGCTCGAACCACAGATTTGATAGCGGAAAGTGGTCTTGAGGCACCGTGAACAGCGTACCGACATGACCGATGCGCCAACGTTGTGGAAGCTCCGTGCCGTCGGCCTGGTCACCGCTGCCGTGTTCTTGTCACCGCTGTTCTACCTGACCTGGAACGTCCTTGCTGCAGCCAACCCAAGTCTGCGTGATGGCAGTATCGCTGGTCCGTTGCTCCGTTCGGTAGGGTTGGCATCCGCCACCGCGTTTGTCAGCGCGCTGGTTGGGGTGACGCTGGCCTGGGTGACCACACGAACTGATATACCAGGCAGGAAACTGTGGTTGGTTGCCGCGGCGTTGCCGCTGGCGATCCCGTCTTATGTGGGGGCAGCGGCGCTGCGCGCCGCCTTCGGTCAAGGAGGTCTCATCGAATGGATCCCACGGCCCAACGGTTTCCCAGGTGCCCTGTTGACGCTGTCCGCTCTGACCTATCCGTACGTCTACCTGCCTGTAGCGGTTCGTCTCTTACGGATGAGTAGGTCTCTGGAGGATGCGGCAACGCTGCTGGGCGATAGCCGAGCCCAGATCACCCGTCGCATCGTGTTCCCGCAACTGCGACTCGTCGTACTGGCTGGGGGCCTGATCGCCTTTCTCTATACGCTGAGCGACTTCGGAGCAGTGTCCCTGATGCGATACGACACAGTAACTCGCGTCATCTACTCATCGCGGCTTGCCGACAGGGACACAGCATTGATTCTCGGTCTGCTCCTCGGGTCGCTGGCGATTGTGATCGCTCTTGCCGAACGACGCTTTGCCAACAGAGATCGAGGCAGAGAGTTCCCGGTGGGAACGGCCAGGATCTATGAACTGGGACGAACCCGCATTCCTGTCGCGGTTCTGGTCGGGAGCCTTCTTTCGTTGGTACTTCTATCACCGCTAGCGGTGTTTGCAGTGTGGTGGGGCCGCGGTACCAGTGCAGCCGGCATCACCCTGGGTACCCTTGGTGACAGCCTGGTCGAGCTCGTGGGGCCTGCCATGAGGTCGGCAACGGCTGGCATCCTCGCCGGTGCGGTTGCGATGCTTGCGCTGTTGCCCGCGGCCTATCTCCAACATCGCGATCGTTCCTGGGCAGCAACGATTTCGAGCGTGGCTATTGCGGCTTCGTTTGCCCTGCCGGGTCTCGTACTGGCGCTAGCGCTCGTCTACTGGGTATTGCAGGCTCCACCTGCCCTCGCCGCGTTCTATCAAAGTCTGCCGCTGCTGATTGTTGTGTACGTCATACACTTTGGCGTGCAATCGCATCGAGCGTCGGTTGACGCTGTGGCGGGTCTCCCGGATCGGTATGGGGAAGCCGCCAGAGTCCTGGGGGCGCGACCCCTGCGGCGATTCTTGACAGTCGACGTGCCCCTCATTGCGCCGGGAGTCATAGCCGGAGCAGGCCTCGTGATGCTGTCAACCCTCAAAGAATTGCCGGCAACGCTGTTGTTGGCACCAACCGGCTTCGAGACCTTGGCCACCCGAGTGTGGGGCGCAGCCGAGGACGGTTTCCTTGCCGAAGTAGGAGCAACATCGCTGACCCTGATTGCGCTTTCCGCAGTACTGACGTGGTTGTTGGTGCTTCGCCCTACCAATCTGGTCGACCGCAGCTAATTGCGCCACGCTTCAAATGAACCGCTAGGCCCCGCGGTTGTCTACGCTCCCAGCCATGGGAACTCTTGGGAGCGCGATGAAACGACTAGCGGCGATAGCGGTGGCACTGGTGGTATTTGCCCTGGCACCGGCCGACGCAGCCACCTCAAACACATACTTGGACGAATCATTCTCTGACGGCGTCGAGGGGGTCTTCTCCAATACGGCCTGGGGTATGAAACCACTGGCTGCGGGACACACCGGGTCCGGGCTGGCTTCTGTGATCCCGGCGGGGGAGCACTGGGGGGGCAGCGGTCACTGGTACTTCTCGGACCATGGACTCGACGACCCCGAGGAACTGTGGTGGCGGTATTGGGTCCAGTTTCCCGATGGCTTCTACATCGAGCCGCCCAACCGGGGCAAGCTCCCCGGAATCGGTGGGCTCTACACCTACAACTGTCTCGGGGGTCGGCCTTCAACCGCGGCGGAGCCATGCTTCTCGGCACGAATGCTGTTCTCGCGCACATATCCGCACACTAATCAGCCTGGGTATCCCAACGGCCCAGACGACAAGACGCTGATCGGGTTCTACGTCTATCACCTGGATAGCCCTGACACCCGAGGCGACATCTGGACCTGGGATCTCGACGTGGCCACGCTCGATCACGGCACCTGGTATTGCGTTGAAGGCCACATTGACCTCAACACACCGGGTGCACATGACGGAATCTTGGAAGGATGGGTCGATGGCCAGGCCGCCTTCGCCAAGAACGACATCGCATTTCGACGCTCCGGCGAGGCCGACATCGACATCAAGAGCTTCTGGTTTGATATCTACTACGGAGGCGGTGAGTCCCTTGTCGACAACCAGATCAACTTCGATTCTCTCGCCTTCGGCCCTGATCGGGTTGGTTGCGGCGATGACGTGTTCTTCGTTCCGCCGTTCCGTGATGACGAAGGATCGGTATTTGAAGCAGACATCGTCTGGTTGGCTAGCGCGGGCGTCACTCAGGGATGTAACCCGCCCACGAATGACCGGTTCTGTCCAGATTCGGGGGTAACCAGAGGTGAAATGGCCGCCTTCCTTTCCCGGGCGCTGTCACTTCCCAGCGGTGGGAACGTCGATCCGTTCCGAGATGATGACGACTCGCTATTCGAACCAGAGATCGAAGCTCTCGCCGCAGCAGCAGTTACAAAAGGGTGTAATCCGCCGACAAACGATCGGTTCTGTCCCGACCGTCGATTGACGAGGGCAGAGATGGCAACCTTCTTAGTCCGCGCCCTGGAGTACGACGCTGTCGCCGGCGATCGCTTCACCGATGACAATGGGTCGATCTTCGAAACCGACATAGAATCTCTTGCGGCCGCTGGTGTGACCAAGGGCTGCAATCCACCGCTGAATAGTCTCTATTGTCCCAACGCCCTTGTGACCAGGGCAGAGATGGCGGCATTCTTGCACCGGGCTCTCGGCTGAGTCCTGCGCTAGGCCACCCGATGGCGCCGTCGATCGACGTACGAGATGACGAAAGCCACGACTACCGATGCCCCCATGATGCCGACGGCGGCGAGCATGTTCTCGAGCAACTCTGGCTTCAGCAGCAACAACAGACCGAGACCGAGCATCATCGCCCCCGACATCAGCTTGAGGAAGCGTCCCTCACCCTCTGACAGTTTGCGTGAGCCCAGGGTGGCGACGAACACACCAACGATCACCAGAAGCGGGATCACGTAGACCACGTTGTAGAGACCGATATAGCCGTAGTAGCTCGCGGTTGGCAGGTTGTTGAGAGTCAGCACCCTGGTGAAAACCAAAGGGAAGCCGGCGGTGCAGAGCAGCTCGTAGCTGTTGGCTACGGCGGCCAGGGCCACCGTACCGAGCAGTACCGTCGGCATCGAGTCACCTGTGGTCAACTTGCGCATCCGGGCGAATAGACCAGGTTTGGCCGAATCGGGGATCGAAAGCGAGCCCGCGGCATCGGGGAAGAAGTAGTCCTTCATATTGAATACGGCCAACGCCAATGCAATCAATCCGGCGATGGTCGTTACCCAGCGCATTTGACCGGTAACCAGGAACACGTTGAGCCACGCGGCCATGAAAGCGAAATACATCACACCAGAGATGACGACAAATACACCCCCGACGAGCGCCATCCGCCATCGACTCCTGGCATGAACGAGCAGGCTTAGCAAGAACAGCAGAACGAAGAAGGCACACGGATTGAATGCGTCCAAGCCAGCGACTGCGACGGTAAACAGCGGCAGGGAGACCGCATCAGCATCGATGTCACCCAGAATCGGAACATGGAGATCCTCGTCATCCTCCGCTGGCTCATCTACTCCAGCGCCTATGAGTGCCTCATGGCAGGCGACGATTTCCGATTCGATACTGGCCCCAGTCGTCTCGATTGTGTGGTAGCCCACCTCCATGCTTTCGCAGAAAAGGAATGTTGGGACACCGACGATGTCCTGGCCGATTTCATCGGCAAGGGCAAGGACGGTATCGATCTGGGCGTCCGTGGCCAGTTGGGTACTGACCTGGGTGATCTCCAGCCAATCGTATGACGCCTCGAGTTCAGTGATCAGCGGTTTGGCGTTCGCACAATGCGGGCAGGTCTCCGAATAGACAAAATAGAGGGCGACGCGGGGTGACTCCTCCGGTACCGGCGGGTACCAGAGGTCGGTGTTAGGACTGCTGTCGAGGTCAGTCTCTTGAGCGCTCGCCATCGCAGGGAAGGCGACCACGGCCACCAGGGCCACCACGAGTGTCAGTCTGAGAATAAGTGATTTCATCGCAAGCTCTAGCGTCCCAGACAAGTGGCAGCCCGGTCCAGGGGCGAACGTCCCCGGATCGGCTCGGCAATCCCACCCAGCTTGGTCCATTCGGACCGGGTGAGGATGCTCGTTGCTGCAGCGGCGGGGTGAGCGTTGTCCATGCACCGGTCAGCTGGAACGGGAACTATCCACCGTCATCCTTGGTCAGACGTTGCGTTGGAAGCCAGCTAGCTGCTCCGCGGTGGCAAGGCCGTCAAGGACACCGAGCCTGGTCACACAGAAGGCACCGGCGCTCGAACCGAGGCTGATGGCCTCAGGAAACGAGAGATCCTGACTCATGCCCACGACAAGGCCCGCGTTGAAGGCATCGCCAGCGCCCGTAGTGTCGATGGCATCTACGAGGAGCGATTCGTACTTCGTGCTACCAGTGCGCTTGATATGGACGGCGCCTTTACTCCCAATAGTGGCGACAACTTCTCCGACACCCATCTCGATCAGGCGCTCGCCGGCGGCAACTACCTGGTTCGTCGTGTCTGTCGGCATCCCCGTGAGGATGGAGAGTTCCGTTTCGTTCGGTGTCGCAATATCGACCAGGGACAGCAGCTCGTCCGGCAGTGCGGCGGCTGGCGCAGGATTGAGAACAACCGTGGCTCCTGCAGCTTTGGCGTGGCGAGCTGCCGCAGTGACCGTGGCGATAGGAATCTCGAGTTGGGCCAACAGGATGTCGCCATCGCTGAGGCCAAGCTCCGCAACGTCGGCTGGTAGAACGTCAGCACTTGCGCCAGGGGTAACCGAGATCATGTTGCGACCGCTGTCGTCCACGAAGATCAAAGCCACTTGGTTGTCAGTCTCCGATTCTCTGGACAGCGGACCAAGGAGCCCTTCCGCCTCGAGGAACGCTCTGGCTTGGCTTCCGAGATTTCCTTTGCCCGTTTTCGTAGCAAATCGCACATCGCCACCTAGGCGGGCAACGCCAACTGCCTGGTTGAAGCCCTTGCCACCGGGTCCGATATGCAGGGGCTGGGACGCAAGCACAGTCTCGCCAACCTTTGGCAGACGCGGGGCCACTGCGACAAAGTCGATTCCGATACTTCCGACTACAACTATTGACATGCGCTGGATACTACCGCGCCATCCCTTGGCATCTCTCAACGAATCGCCAGCGGTTCGGGTAACAACTAGCTTTTGCCCCGGGAAACAGCAGTCGACGTGGACAGGGAGGCCGGCCAATGGTGCTGAGCCTCGCCATAGCGTCCGCGCTCTCGCTCGGGATCGCCGACTATCTTGCCGGCCTGACGCTGCGGCGTGATGGGCGAAATGACAGCGTGCTCACCTATACACTGATCAGCTCCCTTGTCGGTGTGCTCGTCGTGGCGGCCGCACTGCCCTTGGCTTGGCCCGAGGAGTTCACTCGGAGCGATTTTTGGTGGGCACTCGCCGCCGGTGTAGTCGTTGGTCTGGCGATGCCGCTCCTGATGATCGGCATGGGACGAGGCCCCATCGCGGTAATCGCTCCCGTCCTTGGTCTGGTCTCAATGGCGGTACCAGCGGTCCTGGGTCCGCTGCTTGGGGACAACCTGACTCAGCTCGAAATTGCTGGTCTGCTGGTTGCCTTCCCGGCTGCGGCGCTCGTGGCTGCGTCAAGTCATCGTTCCACCGGCGCCTTTGCGATTCCACAGGCTGTTGGCATTGCGGCCTTGGCAGGGTTGTTGCTCGGATTCGCCGGCGTGTTCTTCGGGCAAACCAGCCCAGATAGCGGCATAGCCCCCGGCGTTGTATCGCAAGTGACAGCAACGTTGCTGCTCCTCGCCGCGGCCGTCCTATCAGGGCGATTGTTGCGACCAAAACGCACCGCGCTGACCATCGATGCCGGTGTCGGTGTACTCACCGCGCTTGCAGTCTTGCTCAGCGTTCTTGCCTATCAGCTCGGGCCAGTTGCGGTGGTCGCTGCGGTAATCGCACTGGCGCCCGGGCCAACAGTGGTCCTTGCGTGGCTACTCGCCAAAGAGAAGATCGCCCGCGCCCAGCTTGTCGGCTTTGCGCTGGGTGCAGGTGCAGTCGTGCTGTTTGCGCTTGGCTAGACCTCGGCCAGGCGTTCGCCGGCGATGATCGACATGGAAGTCTGATTCTGCGGCGGAGCCAGCGGGCGATTCCACTCGGTGCTGTGCACGCAGCTTGGGTGATAGGCGTATGGCGCTTTGGGGTTGGCTGCGGAACAGAACATCACGGGCGTCGATCCAACTCGAGTGCGTCGACACGCCCGGGCCTCCGTGGCGGGCCGCTTCATAGAGAGATGCGACCTTGCGTCTGTAGTCAGCCAGGTCGAGGGCAGCTGCCGGGTCGATTGTCACGATACTGAGCCACGAGTATCAGGATGACGTGACATGGCATCGACCGCGAACAGTTCGGTGAGCCGCATGACACTTGTGTGCACATCAACGAAGCTCGTGTACAAGGGCGCAAAGCCGAAGCGGATATTGTCGGGGGCCCGGAAATCGGGGATGACCTTGCCATCTTTGATCAGTGCCTGAGTTGCTCGCCAGCCATCGCGGTGTTGTAGTGAGACATGTGAGCCGCGACGTTTCGAATCTCGCGGCGACGCCAGCGAGAAGCCAAGCGGCTGTAAGAGACGATCACTCAGTCGGCTGAAGAACTCGCTGAGTTCGACCGACTTGGCCCTGATGGCTTCCAACCCGGCTTCAGCGACCAGATTGATTGCCGGCTCGATTGCGGACAACGACAGGATCGGCATCGTGCCGGTTTGGAATCTGTGGATCGAGTCTGCCGGCTCAAAGTCTGTAGAGAACGAGAACGGGTCGCGATGACCCCACCACCCGGGAAGCGGGTTCTCCATCTCAAGGTTGGGAGATACGTAAAGGAACGCCGGTGCCCCGGGGCCACCGTTTAGATACTTGTAGGTGCATCCTGTGGCGAGATCAACATCACACCCGGTCAGATCGATGGGAACAACCCCCACCGAGTGGCTGAGGTCCCACAGGACAAGTGCCCCTGCCTCATGGGCGGCCCTGGTGAGCCGCTCCATGTCGTATAGGTATCCGCTCTTAAATGCGACATGAGACAGCAGAAGCAGGGCGGTATTGGCGTCCAAGGCGTCGATAAGCGTCTGCTCTGGATCATCGTCCCACGGTGACACGACGACAACAGAGACCTCCCCGACCGCCCCTGCGACATAGATGTCGGTCGGGAAGTTCAGGTTGTCGGTGACTATCCGTTTTCTTTTCGGCCGAGCCTGCATCGCACTCGTAGTCAATTTGTACAGAATCACTGAGGTGGAGTCCGCGACCACGACAGCCTCCGGGGCCGCGCCGATTAGACGTGCGAGCTGACTACCCAGTTCATCGGCGAGGTTCCACCAGCGCTCCGGCCACGACCGGATCAACTGTGACCCCCACTCGACGTCAACCACCTCCTGGATCCGCGAGATTGTGTCGACGGGGAGACGACCCAGTGAGTTGCCATCCAGGTAGATCAAGTCCGGATCGGGCGCCACGAATCTGCTGCGAAAAGAGCGCAGAGGGTCAGTGCCATCGCTCTCGACTGCCTCGGTATAGGCAGGATCGGTGGGGAATGGGCCTAGTTCGATCGCGGTCATTCTCTGCTCCTGGTGCTCCAGATGAAAGACAGTACCCGGCTAGGAGGGTGGTGAATAGTTGCCGCTTGTCCCGAGTTCGATTGCCCTAGATCAGCCAGAGCTCGGTCTGACGTCCGTCAAGGAAGGTGATGTTCTCACCATCGAAGAGGGCGTCCTCTTCCAGCATGATGCGTACCTTCTGATGCTTCCATTCCGGAACATCGACCAACACCGAGAGTTCGATCGAGTACGCCGTATCTGGCCATATGGGATAGTCACCGGTGCCGGGAACGCCATCTTGTTGATCCCAGAGACCGATTGTTGGGCCGGCACCGTGTCCATGCAGACCGATTGGGTGGCTGTAAACGGTCGCCAGCAAGCCGTCCTGGTGCGCCTCTTGAAGCGACCGTTGTAGTAGCTCGTTGCCGGTGATGCCGGTCGCATAGTGGCTGAGCACAATGTCTTGGAGACGGTTGCCGGCCGCTATCCCACGGCGGAGGCCGTCGGGAGCCACGGTCTCACCGTCACGAAGCACGTATGCGTGCTGTTGCTGATCGGTGTGCAGGCCGAGATAGGCGATTCCAAAGTCGATGTGGACCAGGTCACCGGCGGCGATGACTCCGTTCTGGCCGTGGCCCGATTCGCTGCCCGCGTCCGATGCGACTCGTTGGACCGAGACGCTCGGATGAAACCAGGTCTCGTAGCCAAGGTACTGGACTTCCTGCCGGAGCCACCACTCGATGTCCTGGGTCGTTGTTATCGAGGGGATGATCACCTCAGGCGAGAGCGCCCTGCGCAGGATGTCGTGAGCTCTTGCACAGATGTCGTGGTACATCTCCTTCTCCGCCGGACTGCGAGTCTCCAGCCAGCCGACGGCCAGA
Source organism: Acidimicrobiia bacterium (assembly GCA_033791245.1). Lineage (GTDB taxonomy): Bacteria > Actinomycetota > Acidimicrobiia > Spongiisociales > UBA5794 > JAAETI01. The sequence continues at coordinate 16,076 of JASJHC010000021.1, forward strand.
GCGTCAGACGTCACGATCCGTTCGGCGAGATGTGCGGGAAGGGCGGCGCGGAACGCGGTGTCCTCGCTTGCTGTCATCCCATCCGCGACAGCAAACGTTACTGACCTATTGACGGCGATCTTCTGGGGATTCTGTTCCACCAAATATGCGGCGAGACGCTGCCACTGATCGGGCTCTTGGTCTGGCGACCAAGCCGCGGGGAACGCGCTGCCGACCCCGTAGCGAGCGATGGCTACTCGCTCCGCCCCAAACGCCGTGAAGACGAGGATGGTGCGCCGGCGTGCTGTGAGCCAGGTGGCGGGAAGCATGGTCTTCACGACCGGATCCTCGTTGTACTCCCGGGCTGTCATGACCCAGCAATCAATACCCGCTCGCTCCATGACCGGAGGCAGGACAGTGCTGAGACGCTCATTGAGCCATTGGTCGGTCATCCGGCTCTGGTCTCGCAGCGAGAGTACTTCGTGTGTCATAGGCAAGAACCTAGCCTCGGTCGGGGAGGGCATACGCCTCTGAAGCAAAAACGATGAGCGATCGGGATTACCGTCCTCTTCCAAGATGCGGATCTCGCGGTGGGCGAGTCGCTTGCCAACTTTGGTCAGCGTGCACCGCGCCAAGAGCGCCGAACCGATCGCGGGGCGAAGGAAGTGAATAGCGAGATCGCTGGTGACAGCCATCGGTTCGATCCGATCTCGGTGAAGATGGCATACCAGAGCGAGACGTCGGCGACTCCAAACCCGGCGAGGCCGGGCACGATGTCACCTGGCCGAACGTTCGTTGCGTCAAATGCCAACCGGGCCACCGCGGTGTCGGGTGCGAGTTCTACACAGGAATAGTCGCTGTCGACGGTAAGGGGAAAGGCATTGGCTACGAATTCATTGACTATGTCAGGGGTGAGGTCCATGGCGCCTGAGCATATGGTCCCCGCGTGATCTGTAATGTTGATCGTGATGTACACGATCAACACGGCGCAGCGCAGAGCACGGCTTGGTCAGCGTCATTTCCTGGCGGCGGGGGCCAAGTCGGCGATCAACGTCGCCGAGGCCTTGCTTGGTCTTCATTCGAGCGACCCGGCAACGCCGTACCTCAGCTGCCAGGCGCGGGTGGATGGCTTTGATGCTCTCGATCTGGAACAGGCCCTGTACGAGGATCGCACATTGCTACGCATGCTTGGGATGCGGCGCACCATGTTCGTGGTGCCGCCGCAGCTCGGCGAGGTCATTGATGCTGCCTGTGCCCAGCGGCTAGTGGGCGGAGAGCGACAGCGATTGGTCGGCTACATCGAGGCGCAGGGGATCACCACCGCGGGCGACGCCTGGTTGGAGGATGTTGAGTCAAGAACCATGGAGGCGCTGGCGGATCTTGGCGAAGCGACCGCCCGGGACCTGACCGCACGGGTGCCCGAACTCGCAGTGAAGCTCAGCTTCGGCCACGGGAAGAAATGGGCGAGTCAGGTTGGTCTATCGACCAGGGTTCTGTTTCTGCTCGCTACCTCAAACCGGATCATCCGGGCCCGACCGCGTGGTGGTTGGACCTCGACTCAGTATCGATGGGCGCGCACTGACCAATGGCTCGACACACCTTTTGATGCGCTCGACCGTCCTGATGCGCAGACTCAGCTGGTCGCTAAATGGCTGACGTCATACGGACCGGGAACGCTAACCGACATCAAATGGTGGACCGGGTGGGGCGTTGGCCTGACTCGGGCGGCTCTGGCCGGCTGTGGGGCTGTAGAGGTCGATCTTGGCGGTGAAGTTGGATACGTCCTGCCAGGGGATCTGGAGACGCCGGAGGAAACGGAGCCATGGGCAGCCTTGCTGCCGTCACTGGATCTGACCGTGATGGGCTGGAAGGACCGTGACTGGTACCTCGGCGAACATCAAGATCAACTGTATGACCGCAACGGCAACGCGGGCCCCACCATCTGGAGTGACGGCCGCATCGTCGGCGGATGGGCACAGCACCCGGACGGTGAAATCCGCTTGGAATACCTGGAGCCACTCAGCAACGCCGCGATTGCCAATATCGAGCTTCAGGCGGAGGCACTCCAGCTGTGGCTCGGTGAGCGCAGACACATCCCACGGTTCCGGACCCCAGTCGAGAGGCGCCTCAACGACTAGGAGTGAATAATCGCCGTGGAGCCGGAGCTGGAGTTGTTCAACATCTTCCTGGGTCTCCGATAGATCCGGGGCCCCGGTTAGCCTTGCGAGATGAGCAACAAACTCCGGTATGGATTGGTCGTTGTGGCGCTTCTCTTTGCTGCGGTCCTCGCAGCTGGCGCCGCGCTGGCCGAGGTGCCGCCGGGCGGTACCTTCCTCGACGATGACAAGAGCGCTCACGAAGGCGCTATCGAGGCGATTGCAGCGATTGGGGTTACCAAGGGCTGCAACCCACCTGTGAACAACCTGTTTTGTCCTGACGATGCGGTGACGCGGGGCCAGATGGCGGCATTCTTGGTGAGAGCACTGGACTTGCCCGCCACTGATGCTGCGCCGTTCACCGATGTCGCAGGTGTACTGGAGGACTCGATCAACCGCCTCGCCGCCGCCGGCATCACCAAGGGATGCAACCCGCCCGCCAACACCCTCTTTTGCCCACAGCAGCCGGTGCTCCGTGAGCAAATGGCCACCTTCTTGATGCGTGGCCTCGGACTCACTCCCATAACTCCGCCACCGCGACCGGGTCCGCCGACAGGCAATCCCGATGGAACCGCCCCTATCCCCGCCGATGGCCAAGCTGAGGACATCACTAGTCCAGACATCGTCATCGGCAGCGGCACGCCCGCCAGTTGTACCTCACCGGCGGTTGTTGACGCGGTCGCACAGGGCGGCACGATTGTCTTTGATTGTGGGCCTGATCCCGTCACTATCGAGATGATGCAAGAGGCGAAGGTGTTCAACAACACTGGACCCGAAATCGTGATCGATGGCGGAGGACTGGTGACGCTGAGCGGCAGGGGTCAGAACCGCATCTTGTACATGAATACCTGCGACCAGTCTCTGGTCTGGACCACGTCTCATTGTCAGAACCAAGACCACCCGAGGCTCACCGTTCAGAATCTCACATTTATCGAGGGCAATTCGAAGGGTGACGACCCGGACGGCGGCGGCGCAATCTGGGTGCGCGGCGGTCGCTTCAAGATCGTCAATTCACGGTTCTTCAACAATGTATGCGATGACGTCGGCCCAGATGTTGGTGGAGCCGCGGTTCGCGTCTTTAGCCAGCATCAGGGGCTGCCGGTGTATGTGGTCAATAGCACCTTCGGTGGTGCCGATGGCTACGGCAACGTCTGCTCCAATGGCGGTGGTCTGAGCAGCATCGGTGTTTCGTACACCGTGATCAACAGCTTGTTCACTCACAACCTGGCCATTGGCAATGGCGCCAATCCCGCCCAAGGCGGAACTCCTGGGGGCGGCAGCGGGGGAGCAATCTACAACGACGGCAACACATTCACCTTGTCGATCATTGATACCGTCATCGAAGACAATCACGCCAATGAAGGTGGCGGTGCGATCTTCTATGTGAGCAACGACCGCAGCGGCACGCTCCGCATCGAAGACTCGACACTGCGACGTAATCCCAGCGATGGCTTCGAGACCCGCGGTTTCCCCGGCATCTTCTATCTGGGGAGTGGACCAATCCAGGTCGTCAACTCGACGATTGAATAGCAGTTCCGCCTCTGCCTATGGCTGTGATCAGTTGGGTTCGACGATGATGACCGGGATGTCGCGACCTGATTTGAGTTCGTACTCGGCGAACTGCGGGTAGGTCTCTTTCTGGTGGGTCCAGATCGGATCGCGCTCTTCCGGACCGGCAACGCGCGCCGTCCCGGCAATGGTCGCTGCACCGACTTCGACCGATACCGAGGGATTGGAGACAACGTTGTGGTACCAATCTGGGTTCGACGTAGCGCCTGCCTTCGAGGCAAATATCGCATACCCCGCATCGAGGGCTTGATACATCAGCGGGCTAACTCGGGGCTGGCCGCTCTTGGCACCAGTGGTGTGGAGGATCAGCAGCGGGGCGCCGGCGAACATGCCGCCGACCTTGCCGTCATTGGCGCGGAATTCTTCGATGATCTGGGCATTCCAATCGGACATGGTCCCTCTCCCTTTGGGTACGTAGGTCAACACGCAGCTAAGCCGCCTATTCCGGTGACCGGGCTAGTCCGCCTGTGCGACTACGACAGCACGGCTGGCAATGAAGGCACCGCCGAGCACGACAACAACTCCAATGATGGCGATCGGGGACACGGTTTCATCGCGGAAGACGACACCCAGGACAATTGCCACCACAGGAATCAGGTAGGTCGTGGTGGACATTCGAGGGGCGCCAACCCGACCGGCCAGGGTGGCCGCGAGCGAGCGAGCGATCCCAGTGCCGACGACACCGAGAATCACGACCGCAATCACGCTGCTCGACGTGAACTCTGATTCGGCCAAAGTGGCCAAGCCAAAGGGAGCAAGAACGACTGAAGATGCAACCAACGCCCATAGGGTCACTGCTGGACCTCCGTACCGTTGCTGTAGCGGGACCAGCAGGTTCCCACTTATGCCGTAGCCAACAGTCGCCAGGAACACCAGTCCAACACCGGTTGGAGCCGATTGACTTCCCTGTAGGGAAGGCAGTGTCATCATCACAATCCCTAGGAAGCCAAGCCCAATTCCAATTGCTTGCGTACGCGGTGGGAGCGCTCTCAGGAGGAAGCTGGCAACGACCAGGCTGAGAATCGGTGTGCCGCTGGTGATCATCCCGGCCACCGCAGAATCGAGCTCTGTCTCAGCAACCGCAAACAACAGCGCCGGTGCCGCGTTGCCTACGACTGCCACCGTGGCGATCCGGCCCCAATCGGCTCGTTCGATGCGACGTCGCGCCTTGGGGGAAAGAGATAGAGCGGCTGCACCCAGCGCGACTCGGCTGAATGCAACCACGCCAGGTGAAAGGTGATCAACGCCGAGGGCGATCCACAAGAATGCTGATCCCCAGATGAGTCCAATCGTAAGAGTCAGCGCCCATTCGGCAGGCCCGTAGGCATCGGTATTGGTCCCAATGTTGGTGAGAGGGCTACCCATTGGATTGGTCCAGGAAGCGACTCACCCAAGTTCGCCGGACTGAACGGCGGCACGATCAGAAACCAGCGTCAGAATGCGTTTCACGACTGCAAGATGGTCTGGGTTGGTGGCGTACTCCTTGTACCCAGCCGCATGGTCGAAACCTGCAACGACGACGAAGTCCCAGGTTCCATCGCTGAGCCCGGCATCGCGGCCCACCTTGTATTCCTTGATCGGCGCGACCTGCGCCGGCAATGCCAAAAGATCTCGTCTGACCTCCGCCACTGTGGCGTCGCTAACCCCGTCCTTGAAGCGGAACATCGCAATGTGGTGGAACAAATCAAGACCCTCCGGAGCTGAGTGGCAACGCTACTCGAACTGGACCTGCCTATCGACAGCGCCGTCGACCTCTACGAGCTGATCGGGATAGCCAAGATTCGTGCCACCGAGGAGAGTCGCGGGCGGAACTGGGCCCTCAAACCATACGGTTGTCGCCTCCCATGCTTTGAGGAGGGCGTCCTGTTGCCGTTGCGCGCCGTTAGTGTCGCTGCGTAATGAACGCCGATACATATCACAGCCGTCATCAGGGCTACCTAGGTACCGTCGTCGACCTGGCGATTCGATCGCGGGCACCGGCGTTAGCGACCCGTGGTGAACAGCTGATGATTCAGGAGTTGGAGAGGCTCGAGGCCATCTTCAACGTATTCGATGATGCTTCCGAGATTTCTCTGCTGAAAGTGGGAAAGGGCGACGGCGGTCCGGAGCTTCGTGAGGTCTGGGACATGGCGGAACGGTGGCGGGTACTGAGCGGGGGAGCCTTTAGCGCACGCGCGGGTCGGATCATGCGCCTCTGGGCTGATGCGGCTGAGCTAGACAAGCGTCCAGACCGGGCCGATCTTGCCGACGCAGTAGATGATCTGCGCATTGAGCAGGCTGAGGACCTGGGCGATATCCGGACCTCCTTGCCACTCGACCTCAACGCAATCGCCAAGGGATGGATCGTAGACAAAATGGCGGGCGTGGCTCTGGCCTCGGGCATGATCGACGGCATCAACGTCAATGCTGGTGGCGATCTGCTGCATATCTGTGAAGAGCCCCTGGTGGTCGGCATCGAGAATCCACACCGTCCCTACGACAACGAGCCACCTCTTGTTCGGATCACGCTGCAGACTGGAGCCGTGGCAACAAGCGGCGGAGCCCGTCGTGGCTGGACGATCGATGGCACCTGGTACAGCCACGTGATCGACCCTCGAACCGGCGAACCGGTGGACCATGTCGCCCAGGCCAGCGTTGTGGCACCTCATGCGTCGCGGGCCGATGCGGTGGCCACCATCCTTACGGTGATGGCGCCCCACGAGGGGGCCGCGTTCGCCGACTCACTCGGCGACGTGGGTTTCATGCTTGTCGGCAGCGACGGGTCGATCACCAAGAACGGCTACTGGAAGAGTCGCGAGATCAACTGACAGCACCGACTGCTGGCTTCAGTTGACGGCGATAAACCAGAAGACTCCCGTGGCGATCGTGCCCGCCAGACCAACAATGAGGGCGGCGCGACGCCGTCTCTTGAGGAACAGCTGGAGACCAAGTCCGGTGAGTGCGATCAGCACTAGAAATGCACCCGAGACGTCGATCAGCCAGTTCCACGAGCTGTCGGTATCTCTGCCCTTGTGCAGATCATTGATAACGCCGACCCAGCCCTGCTGCTCAACTGTCAGCTCGTACTCACCGCTGTCCAATGCAAAGAAGATGTCTGCGCCATAGCCTGGCCCGCGGTAGCTGATGAATCCAGCCGTCGTGTCGGAGCCAAAGTCGGAGACATCGCCTTTGACGCCGTAGTCGGAGCGAACGAACTCGCTCACCACGAGAAACTGCACCTCTCCATCGGAGCCTTGCCATTCGGAGGGCAAGGTGCCAGTAAAGGTCTCGCTGGTCGGGCCAAACCCAAACGTCCATTCCGGATGATTGACGGTTATCCCCGTGATGCCAAAAAACAGCACCACAAGAAGGGCCAGCATGCTGGTGTAGACGTGCAACCACCGGGTCCAGCGCTGCGTGTCTCGCCAGAGCTGGCGTCTCGGTTTGCGGGTCAAGGCCGGACGTAGCGACTGCGATGCCGCTTCGGTGTCTTCAGAATCCATCGAGTGCACGCTAGGCGACTCTCAGGTCAACGCCGGCATTGTCGAGTTCACCGTCGGACCCGAGGGCGATAGCCATCGATTCAGCGGTAATCGAGATCGGTTCCCTGACAAGAGAGTACGGGCCGTGTTCACGTGCGGCCTCGATGCACACGAAATAGTCGCCGGCAACGATCTGCTGTCCGGCGGTATCACTGGTATTCCACACGACCCGGTAGTCGCCTGGAGTCCGTGTGGCGCTTGAAACTGCGTCTACTGTCGATTGGCTGCCGTCGACGGAGTACAAGCGCCGCAGATCGGTAAGCCAGCGTGTTCCTTTCTGGGTCTGGAGGTACCACAGAGCGATCGTGTCAACCAGCTCGCCACCTTCGTCCTCAACCCAGACCGCCACATAGGGATTGCGGACTCGTCCGCCGGTCGCAGACGGGGTGTAGCTGAACGCAACCACCATCTCGCTGCCAGACGGCAGCGACTCTCCGGCACCTGTCACCTCCGCCTGGGTGGTGGTCGGTGCTGCGGTTGATGTTGTCGGAGGCAGAGTTGTCGTCGTGACTGTCGTCGACGGCGCCAACGCGGTTGATGCACCACCTTGGAATGCCTCGCCGTCGTCTCCACAGGCCGAGAGGATCGGGAAGATGACGACAAGGCCGGCAGTCTGCGTCGCTCTACGCAGAAAAGCGCGACGGCTTACGTCCTCATATCGAGATATCGGAGTCTGCTGTTGTCGCTCGTGATGGTCCACAGCTGCACAAGTCCACGGTCGCTTCCTGGGCCTCGCGACCATAAAGGACCAACATGAGATCCACCTAAACGGTGAGTGCCGGCCCAGGCAAGCGAGGACCTCGCCTCAGGCGAGTTTCCGTCTACCGCATCTCCGGAGGAAGTTGTCCGATGTAGGGAAGGGTGCGGTAACGCTCTGCGTAGTCAAGCCCGTATCCGACCACCCAGACATCGGGAATCGTGAAGCCGAGGAAGTCAAGATCGACTTCTCGCTCGGTCCGATCCGGTTTATGCAACAGCGTGCAGGTCCGCAGCGATGCAGGGTCGTGGGCCGAGAACAGTCGTTTGAGATACGCCAGCGTATGGCCAGTATCAACGATGTCTTCGACAAGAATCACATCTTCTCCGTCGATTCCGTGACGTACGTCCATGATCAGGCGCACCGGGTCGGCATGTTCGCTCTCTTTGGATCCGTAACTGGACACCGCGATGAACTCGATCCGATGCGGAATGGTCAGCTTTCTGGCGAGATCCGACAAGAAGATGAACGAGCCCTTAAGAACCCCAATGAGTACCACCATCTCGGAGTCCGCGTAGGTGGCGTCTATCTGGGCTGCGAGTGAAGTGACCCTGTCGTCGATTTCTTCTTCGGACAAGAGCGTGGGTGGAACTTGCATGCCAGCGACAGTAGCGGATCTAGTTCTGGCAGCTGAGAACCCGTTTAAGCAGACCAGTGGCCGATCCGAAGGGTAAGGATGAAGAGACTCAGAACAGTTGTTGTCGCGATCGCCCTTGCTAGCGCCTCTTGTGGCGGTGGTAGCTCGGCGAGTACATGCCTTGAGTACGCCGGCGAGATTCACGAACTGATCGACTCTGGTGCCGCGGCGGAAGACATAACCGCCTTTCTCAGTGATACCGAAGAACATGCGGCCCGTCTTATCGCGGGTGACCCTGACAAGGCTTCTCCTTGCGTCGACGCCATCTTGGAGGCTTCCTTCTCCGCAGCGTTCGAGGACATTGCCTCCAGCTTCGAGGGCTAAAGACAGCGTCCGGAGAGTTGCTGTCTATCGTTGGAGTCTTCCACCGGACCGGACCAACTCAATGAGCAATGCGGACAGTCCACTCGGACAATGGCTTAGGGATATCTTCGTAGGCGGTGTTGCCGGCTTATTGATTGGGATGGTTCTGGCAGTCAATATCGTCATCTTCAGCGGCATCGATGGAGGTTATGAGGCCAGCCCCGCTGAGGTCTTTGCAGAGAACCCGATCGTCGGAACAGTCGCAGCCATCGTTCTCGCTGGTGCTCCGATAGCTGGCATTGCCTGGCTGCGGCGGCGCAGAGCGTCCTCCGGCCCGCACTAGCTGCGGAGTAGCGACGCAACCGCCTCTGCGGAAATCTTGTATCACACCCGCTGTGTCGCGCTCATATGACCGCAAGCTCAGGGGGAAGATGGATCTGATCACATTCACAGCAGGGGCTGCGACGTTCCTGGCCACATTGCAGCTGTTCCCACAGCTGCACCGTGTCCGCAGCTTCGACTCGGTAGCGGGGCTGTCGACGATGTGGGCAGTTGTCGGGACGGTGCTGAATCTCGGCTGGATCGGCTATCGGTGGTCGCAGGAGTTGTGGATCGGATTGGTTTCCCCTGTTGTGGCTACGACGCTCTACCTAACGCTGTGCATCATGATTGTCGGTGCTCGCCGCAAGAACAGACTGGCGATCGCTGTTTCGACCGTGGCGTTTGCGGGTGTCGTAGTCAGCGCCGTGCTCGGTGGCTGGATCGCCGCCGGTCTTCTTCTGGGAGCCGGGAGCGCTGTCCATATCTGGCCATCGGTCTGGGCGGCCTTTCGTTCGCCCGACCCCAAGGCCGTCTCGATGAGTATGTGGGCGATAGGTTTTGGACAGGCGGTGTTGTGGGCAGTCTATGGCTGGGGTAGCGGTGATTCGATCCACTTGCTGTACGGGCTAGCCACCGCACCCGGTGCTGCCGCCATTGTGGGTCGTTGCTTGTATACGAGGAGCCGAGTGCGGGCTACTACCGAGGTTGCTGCTGGCTTGGCCGCGGGTTAAGTCCCCGGGGCGGACGGCTCGCCTTCCTTGGCCATCAGATATCCGCGGGCTCGCTCGGTCAGGGGATAGCTCGCAACCAACTGCCAGAAGGCAGGGGAGTGGTTTGCGACGCGGAGGTGGGCCAGCTCGTGGACGATCACGTAGTCCAGAACCCACGGAGGGAACGAAGCGACCCGGTCGGAGATCCGGATTCGTTCTTCGACTGGAGAACATGAACCCCAGCGGTGTCGTTGCCTTGTCGAGAACACTATCTCCTTCGGGTGAGGGAGATCCAAGGTGTCGGCCAGGGCGCGAGCCCTCTCTGTCAGATTGATGCCTTTTGAGGTTGTCGAGCGCACGATCCTGGCATGCATCTCCTGGACCCAGTGACGCTCCTCGGTGACAGACATCGAGGCCGGAATGGCTACGCGCAAGACGCCGTCAACCACCCTGGCGTCAACCGTCTTCGTCCTGCGCTTGCTACGAATGACCTCAGTTTCCATGAACGTGACCGTACCAGCGGCGGCCGACACCCATCTACGCCCGAGTTGGCTTGAGCCGTACTGCTGAGATAGCTGCCGCGATCGGAATCAAAGCGAAGAGCGTTGCAGCCTCTTCGTATGTTCCGGTGGCGTCACGGGCTACGGAGAAAGCGACCGGGCCCAGAGCCGAGGCGGCGACACCGATGAATGAGGTCGTTCCCTGGATGGCCCCAATGTGGCCGGTTCCGAACCATCGTGGGAGCAAGGTTGCGCCGACCGAGCGCGAGGCACCGCCCGCTGAGCCGAGGATGACCGCATAGACGACCACGGTCAATCCCGGTGTCAGGTTTGCGGCAAGGAGGAGTGAGATCGCCAGCAATGACATGGCCATCGGGATTAGCCAGCGCCCGGAAAGCTTGTCACTCAGGTACCCGAATACGATGCCCGCTACCGCGGCACCGACGGTCTGGGGGAGAAACATGATTGCCGCTTCGGTGGCGGTGAGGCCGGCATCCCCGAGCAGCGATATCTGGTGAAAGTTCAAGGCTGTCGACAACATGGCGGAGGCAGCACCCGCGGCGGCAAGCACCCAGAAGCGTCCGGTGTGCAATGCTTCGCGGCGCGTGTAGGAAGTGGTGCCGACCGTCTCGTACGTGGCCTCCGCGTCGCGCACGCCATCGGGAACCTGCCCGACGGATGATGGTTTGTCGATCATCCCGCGGCGTGCAATGGGGATCACTGTCAGCCAAATGATCACCCCAGCAGTCGCCCAGGCGATACGCCAGTCATAGGCGTCGATGACCATGCTCAGCCCGACCGGTACCAAGCTCATCAGGATGCTCACGCCCGTGCTGAACAGGCCAAGTGCGGTTCCCCGCCTCCGGCTAAACCAGTGCGTTACGGCGACCGTGCTCACCAGAGACAAGGAACCCTGCCCGAGCAGACGTATCGCAAAAAAACCGAGAACGAGAGTGACGAACCCTTGGACACCTGCCATACCGATGAGGGCGAGCCCGAATCCTCCACCGATGATCGTCATCATGCGACGGACACCATGCGAATCGATCCGCTGGCCGACCAGTGGCAAACCGAGGGCTGCGATGAGCGTTCCGATTAGGTAGGCGGTTGAGACCTGCGAACGCGACATCCCGAGGTCAGCGATGAAGTGGTCGACGAAAACGCTGACACCGACGGTCTGGCCTGGCCCGGTCAGCGCGCCAGTAACGATGGCAAGTGCGAGGACCCGCCACCCGGAGAACGGCGCGCGCCGGCGGGACGGAGTGTGGAGGGACATGGCGCCGAGTGTAGGGGGGGTCATTGCCCCTAACTTCCAGCTGATCAGCCCCAGTACCACTCGGTGAACTGCCGGCGACTGGTCCCGAGAGGCTCCGCCGGAGAGGTCCCGGGGAACCAAGCCAGCTCGCGCCCTTCGCCATCAGGCGCCTGGGCGCATCGGCACCGAATGCCGTCATATCCACTTGCCCGGGCCTTGACCCCAATCGGTTGGCAGGTTTCGTGCGAGACCGTTGCGCCAGCCTCGTCACGCGGATAGGTCGGTGGAAGGCTGACTGCCTCTACCCCTACTGGGGTGTGGACGTCGACCGCTCGTTGCCCAGTTGGAAGAATCGCCCCCACCAGAACCGGGGCATTATCAGGCCGAAGATCCTCAGGCTCATATGGCCAGGCCGACACGAACGCTCCGATATTGATCCGAGCAGTAACGATGTCTTCGTTGAGATAGAGGACTGGGAAGCTGTGCGGGGGATTCCAGCGACCGCCACGAATTGCGGCGAACGACGGATCTAACGGGTCGTGCCAGTCGGGGTCAGCGACCCGCAGCCATTCGTGACCGTCGGCAAGTTTCTCGGTCCTCATCCCTGGGCACGTGAGAAGTCGAACATGGCCCTGCAGCCGGCCAAGACACCGCGATGGTCGCCCGCCTCCAGCAATTCGAGCAGCGATCGTTCGCCAAGTGCTGCAGCCACCCTCCGGACCACCCCGGGAATCCGATCCCTTCTGAGATAGTGCTCTAAGAGATCAGTGGCCACCGACAGATCAGCGATCGCGGCAACCCGACTGGCGGGAACTCCCGAAGCCAGCCACTTCGCCACCGACTGCCGAGAGACCCCGAATCTCCTGGCTGCCTCCGACTGACTCAGGCCCCACACCTGCAGGATACGGCGAAGCTCACCCCCCGCACGCTGGCGCTGGAGGGCTTCGGCGAACGCGTCGAGCCATTCGGGGGTATGTGCACCGACGAGTTCCTCTGCGGCTTGCTTGGGGTCGGACACGGGGTATGCAGCTAGTGCGTTCATGAATAGCTCCTCTACAGCAACCATATGTCACCCGCAACCCAATGTCAACCACTTGACGACGCTGTTGAACAATGCCGCAGGGGCTCCGTAGCTTGATTCGATCCCGCCAGCACAACACGGACTTGAGGCCTCGCGAGATCGCTTAGCCTCCTCTGATGCATCTGATGAGCCTCGAGAACATATCAAAGTCGTTCCCGGAGAACCCCGTCCTCGCGAACGTGTCTCTTGGCATATCGGCCGGCGACCGGCTTGGGGTCATTGGGCGCAATGGCTCAGGCAAATCGACCCTCCTTGCAATCATCTCGGGAAGGATCGAACCTGACGCTGGTTCGATAGTCCGGGTCCAGGGCCTGCAGGTCGCCCGCCTCCACCAGAACCCGACATTTGCTGAAGGCACCACGGTCGCCGACGTCGTCGGCTCCGATCGGCAAGCTATCGCCCTCGCCCATCGTCTTGGTCTCGAAGATACCGATGCGCTCTGTTCAACGCTATCGGGTGGGCAGCGTAAGCGGCTTGCTCTTGCGGTGGCCCTCGGGACGGAATGTGACCTGCTGATCCTGGATGAACCGACCAACCATCTCGACGTCGACTCGATCGATTGGCTTGAGGACCACTTGCGGGAACGTCGCGAAGCTCTTCTTTTGGTAACCCATGATCGTTTCCTGCTCGATCGTGTCGCCAACCGAATCGTCGAAGTCCACGAGCAGGGGCTACACACCCACCAGGGCACTTACGAGGACTATCTGGAAGGTGCCGCGAGGCGCGAAGAGCATGCGTCGGCTGTGGAACACCGGCTCCAGCAACGGATAAAGACAGAGCTCGCGTGGTTGCGGCGTTCTCCCAAGGCACGGACAACTAAGTCGCAAGCACGCATCGATCGTGCACAGGATCTGATGTCCCAGCAACGTCGCCGCGCTCGTCAGGACCTCACCATCGACCTTCCATCTCGACGGATCGGGTCCAAAGTCGTGGATCTCCACAATG
>JASJHC010000022.1:0-2910 GCA_033791245.1 Acidimicrobiia bacterium
GCCCGGCCCACAAGCCACACAAGACCTCGCCCCGAGTTTCTGCCCTGCAGAAACTCGCAAGATAGGGGGACTCACCTCTGGTGAGTCCCCCTATCCCGCTACCCTGCCTACCACTGACGAAAGAGGGTCATGCGAGTAGCCATTGGTGCCGACCATGCCGGGTTCGAGTTGAAGGAAGAACTGAAGCAGCAGATCGCCAATTCCGGGCACTCAGTTTTGGATTTGGGCACGGACTCGACCGAGTCGGTTGACTACCCGGACTATTCGGCTGCCGTCGGTCGTGCGATCCTCGCCGGCCGGGCCGACCGCGGCATCGTTGTGTGTGGTTCTGGTGCCGGAGCCGCCATCGCAGCGAACAAACTCGACGGGATCAGGTGCGCCCAGGCCTGTGACACCTACACGGCCCATCAAGCCGTCGAACACGACGACATCAATGTGCTTGCTCTGGCGGCGCGAGTAACCGGTGGCGCGGTGGCTTCGGAAATCGTTACTGCTTACTTGGGAGCCGAATTCATCAGAGACGAGCGTTTCATTCGGCGTCTCAACAAGGTGTTGGCCATCGAAGCGACACACACATAGGCACGATTCATGCCCACCACACTTCGACTATTTTTCTCTCGAGCAAGCCGCGGGAGCGTGGCGACGACAACCCTGTACCGACACGATGGAGGCGGAGCCTGATGACCATGCTGCGAGCTGCTGGTGGCGTTGTCTACCGCGACGGCGAGGCGGGTACCGGTCCCGAGTTTCTGGTGGTGCACCGCGAGCGCTACCACGACTGGTCGCTTCCAAAAGGGAAACTCGATCGTGGCGAGACTTTCGAACAAGCCGCGATGCGCGAGATTCAGGAAGAGACTGGGTTCAACTGCGACCGTGGCGAGTACCTCGGTGCCACCACCTACAAAACACAACCGGGTCGACCCAAGATCGTTAAGTACTGGCTGACCAAACGAAGCAACGGCGAGTTCACCTCCAATAAGGAAGTGGACAGGGCCGAATGGGTGGGTCTCCACGGGGCCCAAGCTCTGCTTACCTACAACCGCGACGCCAGCCTGGTCGCCCGCGCCCACGCCATCCTCACCAACCCGACTGCGACCCGCGTCTACCTGCTGCGACACGGCAACGCCGGCATCCGCTCCAAGGGGAAGGGACCTGACAAACAACGACCGCTGACTGAGAAGGGCCAACAACAGGCGCTCGGGCTTGCCGAGATCATCGCCCGCTATCCAGTCACTGACATCCGGTCGAGCCCAGCCGAACGCTGCAAACAAACCGTTTCCACGATCGCTCACAACACGGAAATCGAAGTCAGGACGAGCAAGCTATTGAAAGAGTTCACTGACCTGAATGGCATCTACAAGTTCTTGGGCAAGATCGGCCCGGGATCGGTTGTGGTCTGCTCGCACAAGGATTGGATCGGGCCGCTGATCAAGGACCTCGATAGCAGCAGGGTTCGTCTGCGCGGCTCCCGCAAATGGCCCAAGGCCTCAATTTGGGTTCTCGACCTGGTCGACGGCAAAGTCCAGTCTGGCTTCTACCTGGGTCGGGCCTAGCCCAACCAGTCGGCGGTCAACGCAGCTAACTCTGCGATGACCTCGTCCTGATCCCGTTCCAGCTTCTTGGGCACCTTGAATGAGTGGTCGCCGCCCTCGATGATCTCGGCACGAGCCTCGATCAGACCGGCCACCAACGGAACAATCAGGTCCGCAGGGCTGAGACGATCCCGGCTCCCGGCCAAGAACAGCTGAGGAACCCTGATCTTGAGCAGGTGGGTGGTATCCCGTGGCTCGGGTTTCCCCAACGGGACCAGGGGATACCCGTAGTAGACCAGCCCGGTGGCACCCCAGCCTTCATCGCCGGCGAGATGTGATCCAACCCGCCCACCCATTGACTTGCCGCCGAGAATCACCTCATCGCAGTACGTCGCCAGGCGATCGGCGGCAGCACGGTGCACTGCAAGAAGCTTGGGCAATCGATCTGGGGCCCTCCTCCCAGCCTCGGTGTAGGCATAGTTGAAGGTCATCGTGATCAGGCCTTGAGCCGCCAGCGCATCGCGCAGCTCCACCATGAATGGGTGATCTTGCCCGGCACCGGCGCCATGGGCAAGCAAGACGCCGGCACCGCGGCTGTGCTTCGGGATGGCGAGACGGGCGGTTACCTTCTCCCCTTCCCCCCACTTAACGACGAGTCGACGAGCCATAAGCCGAGGGTACACGGAGGGGCGGTTGGTGCGGTACCTTGGTCCCATGAGCGTTCACATATTCTCGAACCCCGACGTCTTGGCCAACGCCGCCGCCGACCACATCGCCGACTACCTGGGCGGCACCGACCGGATCATGACCCTTGGACTCGCCGGTGGCGGCACGCCGGCGGCAACTTATATCGAGCTGGCAGATCGTGACCTGGACTGGCGCAATGTTGTCATGTGGCTTGGCGATGAGCGGTGGGTTCCCCACGACCACGGTGAGTCCAACACCCGGATGGCTCATGAGACATTGGCAGACAAAGTGGTGGGCACGCTGGTGGCGCCCGACACCGCATTTGGCGATCCAGGGGAAGCCGCCGCCGCGTATGCGGAGAAGCTGTCCGACATCTTCCATGAAGGCCGCCCCGATCTCGTACTCCTGGGCATCGGTGACGACGGGCACACCGCGTCGCTGTTCCCTGGTACCGAAGCACTCGAAGCCACTGCGGGGGTCTACCTTGCTAACTGGGTCGAGCAGAAGGACACCTGGCGTCTCACCGCAACCATGCCGACATTGTGGAGCGCTCGCGAAATCGTCTTCCTCGTTCAAGGCAGCGGCAAGGCTGGGATCCTGGGGCAAATCATCGACGACCTACACCCGTACCCTGCCCAAAGGGTGGCATCTGGTGCCGACAATGTGCGTTGGTTTGTCGACGAAGCGGCAG
>JASJHC010000023.1:0-14997 GCA_033791245.1 Acidimicrobiia bacterium
ACCGAGAGCATCATGCTGTCGCTGCTCGGCGGCGTTACCGGTGTGGCCTTGGGGGCCGCGGTCACCCACTTCTATTCGCGGGGACAGGGTTGGGTGGTCGACATACCGGTCCAGGCGCTGGCTGCGGGAGTGGCAGTCGCACTGGCGGTCGGAGCGATCGCAGGGCTCTACCCGGCGATTCGAGCAGCACGGATGGACCCGGCCGAGGCGGTGCACCCCACGGGGTAGTCCGATACCGCGACCGGACACTCCCAGGGAACCCGGGCCGCTCAGAATTGCCGATTCGAAGACAGTCCCCCTGCTTCTTGCGTACGCAGCGCCAGCATTTCGGCGTCAAGTACGCAAGAACCTGAGACACCGCAATACCTGCCATTCCTGCGGATACTGCGCCGGTATTCCGGCGTCATGTACGCAAGAACCGGAGAGGGCCTGAACAGCTCCGGACGGCACATATGGTGCGGCACCACCGACCTCCCCAAAAGGCCCCCAGCTCTCTCGGAGCCAACCACAGCTTGCCGAGTAGAAGACTTCCTCAGGGAGCGGACTCAGGAGCTGAGTACGGGCTAGACCACTTCTTTGCGGTTGCTGATCGCCCGCCCCACCACTATCTCTGTTGAGTGCGTCAGCAGCGACAAACACACCTACCGGCTCACGTCACCCGCCGACTTGCCCTGAGTTCGGAGCGACCATCAGTGACGACACATCCACCGCCTCGAATGCAGACCCCGGGATGTCGTCCCACTCATGCAAGATGTCGTTGTCCCACCGGGCGTCTGGGGCGCCGGAGATAAACCACGACGACCCATTGTCGGCAAGGATGAGCCCGTATTCCTTCATCGCGATGAGGATTACCTGGATCTCGGGTGAGTACCCAGAAATATCAAATCCGGCCTTGAGCCGGAACCGCTGTCCCATCGGCGGGTACTGGCTGCCACTGAGGCTGGAGGCGTCGTGGCGGGCCGGCCAGACGTGCTCGTTGCGGGTGCGGTCAACGGTGAAACGAATGGCGTGCGTGATTTCACCCGATGCCACCTCGTTATACGTAACCAGACCGGGGAAGATCGGCAGACCTGCCGCATCGGCCGACGTCCACCCGTCCGGACGAAGCACATTCGAGGTCAGGTCGTACTCGGCGCCAGAATCGGCATTCCACGAGCCGTTGCCCTGGGGGAAAGCCCGGTACAGCTCATAGAGGACACATTCCTCACGATCGAGAACGATCACGTGGCGATCGCCGTCTGCGTCTGGCCCTCCCTCGACCGGAGCGGTTGTGGGAACGGGCCACGGGCCGGGGTCGCTTTCCGAGCCATATGCGGTGTAGTTGATGGTCACATCAGGTTGCGAGGCAGCAACCTCGACATACGGAATCCCGATTGGGCTGTTCGATCCAGGAGGCCACACTCCAGAGCCGAAGTCAGCATGGAGGGTGTCACTGGCACCCATCGAGTTGATGTAGGCAGCAGAGTTGGCGTCAACCGGAAGCCCGCTGATAGGCGTGTTCCAAATGTTGTCCGCCGGAAGGATCGAACACCGCTGTGGCGGAGCGGTAGGGGTCAGCCCACCGGCACGAGCCAGGAAGCTTGCCATCTCGTCACGGCGCACCGGCCGCGACGGACAGAACATATCGTTGGTAGGAGGATTGCAGCCAAGGGTGATCGCGGCGGTTGCCAACCGATCGATGTCGCTGGCAAATATCGAGGCATCGTCGTCACGGAAGTGGTCGCCTCCTCCGTCGTCGGTGTAGCTATAGGCTCGCACCAAGAAGGCAGCCATCTGCTCGCGGGTGACCGATGCATCCGGACAGAACTGATCGTTATGCGGCGGGTTGCAGCCCTTGGTAATACCCGAGGCAGCCAGACTGTTGATGTCGTCTTCGAACACAGTGCCGGTGTCATCGGTGAAGTAGTCCATCGATGCAGGTTCGAGATCCAGGGCCCGCACCAGAAAGGCCGCCATCTGTCCCCTGGTTACGGAATCGCTGGGACAGTAGAGATCGTTCGTCGGTGGGTTGCAGCCCTTGGTAATACCGACGGCAGCAATCGCCTCAATTGCCCCCTCGTGAATGTTGCCATCATCATCACGGAACGTTCCCCCCGGATCGAGAGGAGCCGCCAGCAGCGGTACCGTGCCGGAAACTATCAAGCCGATAGCAACCATCAGCAGCAACAGACGTCTTGTCATCAAGGACCATCCCTTCGGATCCATCCCAACCTAGATTCGATTGGTTCCTAATGCCCAGCCAAACTCGCCCACCGGCTGGCCCCCCACCGGGCTAGCCCCCTACCGGGCTAGCCCGTAGGACTCGATCTGGTCAACGTAGAGGCGGAGGAAACGCGACGCTGCTGCACCGTCGATCACTCGGTGATCAAACGAAAGCGAAACTGGAAACACCGGTGCTATCGCAATCGCTTTGTTGCGTACAACCACATCGTCTTCGGCACGGCCGATCGACACGATTGCGGTCGTCCCATACGGGATGATCGGAGTTCCAAATCCGCCGCCAACCGCACCCACGTTGGACACGGTGAAAGTACCCCCGATCAACTCGCCCAAGCCCAGGGTCCGCTCCATGGCGCCGGTGCTGAGCCGCTTGATCTCGGCACCGAGTGCGAGCAGATTCATGGTCTCTGCGTTACGCACAACCGGGACCATCAGGCCGGCCTCGGTATTGACAGCCAAGCCGACATGTGCCCCATCGCTGCGGCGTAACGTCTTTCCATCGAAGTTGGCATTGAAGTCGGGGAACTCGGCAAGCACCGGCAACACGGCCTTCACCAACACCGCCTCCAACGAAGCCCCGCTCTCAGCTCTTGCTTCGAGGACGCGGCTTGCATCGGCAGCTCTCCACACAGTGACGTGGGGTATCTCGCTCCAGGACTGGCTCAGATTCCTGGCGATAGTGCGCCGCAGCGCCGAAAGCGTCTCGCCCTCATACTCCGCGGACGGTGCGGCGGGGGCCACCGGGGTGCGTGCTGCCGCGGGGACAACCACCTCGGCCGCTCTCTGCACATCGAGGCGTGTGATCTTGCCGCCCGCTCCCGTGCCCGTCACCCCAGCGATGTCGATGCCAAGGTCGCGAGCAAGTTTGCGCACAATCGGCATGGCCCGCAGGTTGGTGACCATTGACTTGCCGGTTGAACTCAACGACGGGGCGGCCGGGACAGCTTCAGCGGCGTCCACCGTGCCCGACTCCCACTGCTCTCCAGCCGCTCCGATCACCGCCAGTAAGTCACCCACCCTGATGACCGCGCCCTCGGGCCCCCCTTGATGAAGCAGAACCCCGGCTTGTGGCGACGGGATCTCCACAACCGCCTTGTCGGTCTCGACCTCGACCAGTGGTTCGTTAACGCCGACGACACCGCCCTCGGCCACAAGCCATCTGACAACCTCAGCCTCAGTCAAGCCTTCCCCGATGTCGGGGAGATCGAGTTGATACGCCATTAGCTTGTCACCGTCTCGCGGATGGCGGCTGCGATCTGCGTCTTGTTGAGCAATGCGTGCTTCTCGATCTTGAACTGAGGCCACGGAGCATCGGTGGCGGCCAGCCGTCTGATCGGCGCTTCGAGCGAGTAGCCACACCTCTCGGCGACCGTTGCGGCTATCTCGGCTGCGACCCCTCCACTGCGCTGCGGCTCTTGGACCAGTAGCAACCGTCCCGTCTTCCCCACCGAGCTAGCAACCGTTTCGAAGTCCCAGGGATAGATGGTGCGGAGATCGATGACTTCAGCAGAGATCCCCTCACCGGCGACGTCCTCAGCTGCTTGCAGCGCCAGCGTCACCATCGCTCCATAGGAAACGATGGTGATGTCTGTGCCTCCGCGCCGCACCCGCGCCCTCCCCAGTGGAATAGTGAAGTGATCAGATGGGACGTCCTCCCGCTCCGCCCGGTACAGGACCTTGGGTTCCATGAAGACAACTGGATCGGGCGACTCGAGCGCTGCCGCCATGAGACCCTTCGCATCAGTCGGCGTCGATGGAATGACCACGACCAAGCCGGGTGCGTGAGCGAAATACGCTTCCGGACTATCGCAATGGTGCTCGTGAGCTCCGATGCCTGCACCATTGGGGAAACGAAGGACGACAGGAACCGACGCATGACCGCGGCTGCGAAACCGAATCCGCCCGAGATGGCTGGCGATCTGATCGAATGCCGGATAGACAAACCCTTCGAACTGGACCTCGGCGATGGTCCGGCTTCCCGACACAGCCATACCGATGGCCGTACCCAGAATGCCCGATTCATTCAACGGCGAGTCGATCACGCGGCCCTCGCCGAATGACTTCTGAAGGCCTTCGGTGAGTCGAAACACTCCACCGGAGAGCCCCACGTCCTCGCCAAGGAGGATCAGCTTGTCATCGTGCTCCATGGCTTGATGCATCGCGGCGTTGATTGCCTCCGCCATCGTCCAGTTCTCGGTAGCCCCACTCGGCTCGGTGTCTTCCCCAACCACCCACAGGTCGGTGTCGTCAAAGACCGTCTCTGGCTCGGCGGCAAGTCGCTGCAGGTCGTGCAACTGCTCGACGAGGATCTGCGGGATCCGATCATATGTGTGCCGGATGATGTCATCCCGGCCTGGTAGTTCCGCTCGTTCCAGTCTTGCCAAAGCCGAATCGAAGAGCACGCCGCTTTCGTTGAGAAGGACCTCTTCCTTCTCGTCGTTCCACAGCTGGCGTCGGTCCAGGAGACGACGCATCCGGAGGACGGGGTCCAACGGTCGCCATTCCTCCACCTCGGCGTCGTCGCGATACCGGGTCGGGTCGTCGGCTGTGGCGTGAGGACCATATCGATAGCAAATCGCTTCGATGAGAGTGGGACCCTCGCCATTGCGTGCCCGATGTACCGCTTCTCTTGTCACTTGGTACATGGCCAACGGGTCCATCCCGTCGACTTGGACCCCTCTGATGCCGTATGCGATCGCCTTCTGCGCTACAGACTCCGCGGCTGTCTGCTTGCTGTATGGCACTGATATGGCATACCCGTTGTTAGCGCAGATGAACACCGTCGGGGTGTTCCAGACGCCGGCGAAGTTGAGGCCGGAATGGAAGTCCGTCTCTGACGTTGCGCCGTCACCGAAGTAGGCGCCCGTTACGATGTTCTCGCCACGAAGCCGTGCGGCATACGCATGACCTACGGCGTGCGGGAGTTGGCTGGCAATCGGAACAGTGATTGTCATCATCCGGTACCGATCGACATCCCAATCCTGGTTGGGATGACCTCGCCAATAGCCAAGGATGACGTCATGAGGCATGTTGAATGCCAATTGCACACCGTGCTCGCGGTAGCCCGGATAGATGAAGTCGTTCTCACCAAACGCAAGCGCCGACCCAATCTGCACCGCCTCGTGCCCCTCGAGCATCGCAAAGGTGCCGAGCCGACCCTGTCGTTGTGCCATGACGGCACGTCGATCAAGATCCCTACTCATCACCATCAACCGGTACATCTCGACGAGTTCCTTCTCATCAAGCCCAGGATGAGGTCCGACCAAGACACCTTCTGGGGTCAGCAGTTGCCGTGGCTCCCCCAAGGAATATGAGACATCCGAGGTCATGACAATCCTCCCTACACAATCTGATAGAAAGTCGGCACTCTTATATACAGAATGATCATGTTCTTACCGGTATAGTCTACAAAACCACAGCGTGTATGTGCAGACGCAATACAAAGCGACCAGATACTGGGGAGACAATGGCAGACCGGGCCAATATCGATGAACTGGACGGGCGATTGATCGCCACTCTCAGCGAGACACCCCGAATCGGTGTCCAGGAGCTATCGAACCGTCTTGGCGTCACCAGGGCAACGGTCTACTCCCGTCTCGAAAAGCTCGAAAGCACTGGGGTCCTCGCCGGCTTTGGCCCCGACCTGGACTTCGCCACCATCGGATACGCAGTTACTGCCTTTATAACCATTGAGCTGCAACAGGGCCGGTTCAACGACGTCATCCCAGTACTAGAGGCGATGCCGCATGTGATCGAAGCCCATGCCCTTGCTGGCGAGGGAGACATCATCTGCAGGGTCGCGGCCGAGAGCACCGACCACCTGATGAAGCTCGTGCAGAAAATCCTCAGCACCCCAGGAGTGCGTCGCTCGCGTACCGCGATATCGCTTGAACAATTCATCAGGCATCGCACCCTCCCCCTCGTGCTTCATGCAAGCGGGGTCGAGTAAGTTCAGGGCATGACTCAAGTCGTTGTCTGCGGTGCCGGGATAGCGGGGGTTTCCACCGCATTCCATCTGACCAGAGCCGGCATCAACGACGTAGTCATCGTCGATCCCCTCCCTCCCCTCACGCTGACCAGCGATAAATCGACCGAGTGCTACCGCAACTGGTGGCCTAATGAGCCGATGGTGCGGCTGATGAACCGGTCTATCGACCTGCTCGAGCAGTACGCCGCTGAGTCCGGCGACGTCTTCAGCATGAATCGCCGCGGTTATCTCTACCTGGCTGGTGACGCGGCGACGCTGGACCAACTGACCGCCACTGCCAAACTTGCGACGACTGCCGGAGCGGGCGAGCTTCGCATCCACGACGGTAGACCGGCCCACTCGGCATATTCCACGGCCCCCGACAAGGATGGAGCAGATCTCTTTGTCGAACGCGGCCAGCTCCGCAAGCATTTTCCTTTCGTCACCGACCAGGCAATCGGTGGGCTGCACGCCCGTCGTGCCGGATGGCTATCCGCCCAACAACTCGGAACATGGATGCTCGAACAAGCTCTTGAAGCCGGTACGACCCTGGTCTCGTCCGCGGTCGAAGCAGTGAACGTCAGCGGCGGTCGGATCGAATCGGTGTCCCTCGACGATGGATCCACGTTGCCGACACCAACCTTCGTCAACGCCGCCGGGCCGCTGCTGCACCAGGTCGGGTCGCTCACCGGAATCAACCTGCCGGTGTTCTCCGAGATCCATGCCAAGACGGGTTTCCGTGATCACTTCGGGGCCATCCCCCGCGATGCGCCGATGATCATCTGGAACGATCAGCAGGTGATCGCTTGGGCAGAAGACGAGTCCGACTTCCTCCGTGACGAGGGACGGAACGACCTTCTCGGCCTTATGCCCGCGGGATGCCATGCGCGCCCCGAGGGTGGCCCGGATTCGCCGTGGGCTCTCGGGCTCTGGGAGTACCACAGCCGACCGATTGATCCGATCTGGCCGATTCCCTTCGATCCGATGTATACCGAAGTCGTGCTGCGGGGACTGGCGAAGATGGTGCCGGCACTCGCGGGCTATCGCGACCACCTCCCGGAGGCTCATGTCGACGGTGGCTACTACACCAAAACCGTGGAGAACCGACCGTTGGCCGGGCCGGCCGGACCAGCCGGCGCTTACGTCTGCGGTGCCCTTTCCGGGTTCGGCATCATGGCCGCCTGTGGAGTCGGCGAGCTGGTGGCGACCGCGATAGCCGGTGGAGCAATGCCGGACTGGGCACGCTGGTTTGATCTGTGCCGGTACGAAGACCCCGCCTATGTGCGAGCTATCGAGACGTCTGGAGATACGGGTCAGCTCTAGGAGCGTGGTGAATAATCGCCAACGCCAGCCTCGAGTTCGGCGCAGCCGAAGTCGCAAGCTGCCCGCAGGGCAGCCGATGAGCCGGAACTGGGGCTATTCAACATCTTCCTAGCCGATCGCCTTGCCGAGGGCATCGAGCAGCACCTGATTCTCGCTTTGGGTACCCACGGTCACCCGACAGAAGGGTCCCATGGGCCGCACAATCACGCCTTGTCGCAGCAGCCTGTCGGACAACTCGGACGCATCGGTTTGGGGTCGCATCAGCACAAAGTTGGTCTGACTCGAGACGTATTCAACAGCCAGCTCTGCAAAGCCTATTTCCAGTTGCGCCCTTGCGGTCGCATTCGCCTTGACCCGCTCGTCAAGCCGATCGGGATGGGCGAGGGCGGCACGGGCACCCACCTGGGCCATCGAGTTGACCGAAAAAGGCACCTGAGCGCGCCGTAGCTGCGCCAAGGTCGCCGGGTGTCCTACGACGTAGCCAACACGTAGACCGGCCAGACCAAATACCTTGGAAAAGGTTCGGGCCACCACAACGTTGTCGCGTGCGATTGCTTGCCCAATGGCGGTTTCGTAATCCTCGCTGGTAACGAACTCGAAATAGGCTTCGTCGACGACCACAAGCACTTGGCTCGGCACCGCTTCGATGAAGCGTTCCACCTCGCTGCTGGCAAGCCACGTCCCCGTTGGGTTGTTGGGGTTACATACGAATACCAGGGAGGTGTCGGGTCGGATCGCTGCCAGCATGGCGTCAAGGTCGTGGCCCAGTCCAGCAGTTGCCGGTACCGCTATCGGCTCAGACCCGGCGAGTGCGGCGGCGATTGGATACATGACAAAGGAGGGATCGGCGAAGACCATAGAAGTTCCTGGCCCACCGACCGCCAGCCCCATACACATGATCAACTCGGTGCTACCTGCTCCCATCCACAGATGGTCATCGGGGACGTCGAGGTAGTCCGCCAGCGCATTGACCAAGTGGTAGACCGAATTCTCCGGGTACCGATTCAGGTCGCTGGCAGCCGCGGCCAGCGCGGCTTGCACTTCTGGGAATGGCGCGGCGGGCCATTCGTTCGAGGCAAGCTTGACGATGTCATCCAGGCCGAGTTCGCGAGACACTTCATCGATCGGTTTACCGGGCCGGTAGACGGGTACTCGCTCGAGGTCTGTACGAAACGTGGGCATTTCCACCCTTCCGATTGCCTTGATACAGCCTACGACTTATCGGGAGGTGCCAATGGAGACGGGCCAACCGGGACACCGAGTGGATGGCGGCCCTGCGGGCATCCGACGAGTTCGGCTGCCGAACTCAGGGTGGTCATAGCGACGTGTTGCTCGCCCGCTCTAGACGATTCCGGTGAAGTGCAGGGTGGCGATGGCGCCACTGGCGACTGCAGTGAAGACCCAAATCGCCGCAACCAATCCCTTGGGACTACGCCCTGCAGGCGCCTCGTCCTCATATTCGTACTCTGCTTCGACGTCTTCCGGGTACTCCTCGACCAGTTCGAGTTCTTCTTCAACTGGCTGCGGTTTGACCTCATGCTCAGGAACAGGTGCGGGTTCGACAACCGCACGGTCCTCGGCCGACCCGAAGCGGCTGGCAAGATCGGGACCCTTCTTGGTCTCGGCCGGAGGCACCGATACGTCTCTGGCTAGCTCTTGTTGGATGACATTGCCCAGTTCATCAAAGGACGTTGCCTGTGGCCTCGCTCCCGGAGGGGCATCATCGATTGAAATCAATGAGCCTTCAGTAGATGCTGGCCGCGGCCGTGACACCGGTTTCCTGTCTGGACTTGGCGGTGCAGAAGCCGGCGGCGCTACTGACCTTTTTGGCTGAGGAGGAGTCGGGTTCGCATCGGCAGGAAATGGAACAACTTCCTTGGGACGTGGATACACCTCGACAACCTCGGTGTCCTCTGTCTCGATGAGGTCGCCAACACGCGACCTGCTCGGCGGCGTCGCCGTTGGAGGCTCGATCGCCTCTGTCTCAGCAGTCTTCGCTCGTGCCGCCTCGGTGAGTAGGGCCGAATTGGACGTCGAAGAACCTCCCCGCATCAACCGGTCCATCCGAGCTTTAAGCTCATCGATCTGGCTGAGGAGTTCGTCGTCGTTTTTGTCGGCTGGGTCACCCGCCATGAAGCGTCTCCGTGTTCACTATCTGTCTTCGTAGGTGTCGGCATATTCTGCAGGTACCTTGAGCGACAGAATTCGCATTCTTGACAACCGTTCTCGGTGTCCCAATCTGCTTAGAGTGGGACCTTCAACAACATTTCGGAGTACCAATGCAACGCTATCTAGTCCTGGTTGTCGTTATCGGAGTCCTCGCCTACGGGTGCGGCGGGGAAGACAGCGAACAAGCCGAGAACGGGGACTCTGTTGCCGTGCACTATGTCGGCACTCTCGACGACGGCTCCCAGTTCGACTCGTCCCGTGAACGCGAGCCTCTGGTATTTGAAGTTGGGACGGACCAGGTCATTGCAGGGTTCGATGCCGCGGTAAACGGCATGGCGGTCGGTGAGACAGCAACGGTACGAATTCCGCCTGCGGACGCATATGGTGAGACCGATCCCGAGCTGGTCTTCTCGGTACCCATCGAAGAGGCTCCCGAGGACGTTGCAGTTGGAGATGAGGTTTTGATTGGTGGCGTAACCACGGGTGCTGTCACCGCGGTTGGCGATACAGAAGTAACGATCGATACCAACCACCGGTTCGCAGGGCAGGCATTGACCTTCGAGATCGAGCTGATGTCGATCAACGAGTAGACACCTAAGTATCCGCCCGTATCGCTAATTACTCTTTACAGCCGTCAACAATCAACTACAATCGAGCCAGACCCCAATCCGGAGCGCAGCAATGGCCCAGACCTCTGACTATCCGCCAGTTCTAGACACAGCCATGGTCGCTGAGTTGCTTGGCATGAATGTGCAGGTGGTGCGGCGGATGGCCCGCGACGGGTCGATCCCCTGCTACCGCATCCCCGGCGGTCGCCCGTTTCGCTTCTTTCGTGATGAGGTTCTTGATTGGCTGAAAGGCTTCCCCGTCCATAAATTCGAGGAAGAGCCGACAAGCGAAACCGCAGATTCGTAGCCAATCTCTTTAGTGGAGTGACCGTGGGTTCATGGTGGTCTGAACATCCCGATCTTGCCGGCGTCGCCAGACGGGGCCGCAGCGAATTTACCGAAGAAGCAACGGCCGCCGAACGAGACGCCGAACTCCTGCGGAAACGTCGCCGCACCCTCGGTGATGTGTGTTTCGAATGGATGAGCCGGGGTGATCTGGTCACATTTGCCGTCGGTACCAACCATTTCGAGGGCCACCTCGCCGCGACCGTGAACGATCTGGTCATCGTTAGAACCAAGACGATGGAAGTCGCTATCAATGTGTCGCTTGTCACCTTTGCGCGCAGCGACAAACAGCAGGTCTTCGCAGGCACCACGGGCGAACGTTCGGTCAGTTCGTTTCGCGCCCAGCTCGGCCGGTACGAGGTCGAAGCTACCCCGGTCCGGTTGGTAGATGCCGACAATGGGTTCGATCTGGTTGGAGTCATCGAGGCATCGACGGACGATCACGTCCTGGTTTGCGACGAGCAGGGCCATGAGTGGGCGCTACCCCGCAACAGGATCGGCTGCGCCGTCAGCCAGTAGGAGTCACTGTCACGGTGGCCACCGCGGTCCCACCGTTGCCATCGCTTGCGGTGTAGGTGAAGGTATCGGGCGTATCCCAGTTGTCGGGATCGGGGTTCTTGTAGCCGCACTTGGCATCATCGTTGATGGTCGCAACCACGCCCTGGGCACTGACTGAGCAACTGATGACCGTCAGCGTATCGCCGTCGGGATCGCTGTCGTTGTCCAGCACCTTGACCTGGAACGCCTTCGTGCTACTGCCCGAGACGGCATCGTCGTTGGCGACCGGCGGCAGGTTCGCCGGAGGCTGCGTCGTGGTCGTGGTCGTGGTCGTGGTCGTGGTCGTGGTCGAGGTTGTGGTTGTACTTGGCAGCGTTGTGGTCGAGGTTGTGGTTGTACTTGGCAGCGTTGTCGTCGTCGGGGGCGAAGTCGTTGTCGTGCCGGGGACCGTGGTGGGTGTCACCGTCGAAACGATCGTCGTCGGCGGAGCGGCCGTTGTCGTAGGGGCGATGGTGGTTGTCACCGCCGCGACAGATATAGCGGGCGGAGCAATGGCCGAGATCGGGCCGACGATTCCGGTCGCCACCGCGGCGACCACTGCAACGCTTGTCGTAGCGAACGTGCCCGCCCATTCGGCAATGCGTTGAAAGCCGGCCAAGAACGGCAACTGCGCCAGGAACGTCAAGGGTCCCGTGAGACGGCGAAGCCTGCTCGCCGAGATGTTGAGGAAGGCGCGTACGACAACCGGATCAAACTGGGTACCGGCGCTTGCGCTTAGCTCTCGCAACGCAAAGCGCGGGCTCATTGATGGCTGGTAGGACCGTCGTGCTGTCATCGCATCGAAGGCATCTGCCACCGCGACGATCCGCGCTCCGTAGTTGATCTGTTCACCCGAGATGCCAAGCGGATAGCCGGTGCCGTCGTAGCGCTCATGGTGATGGAGGATGGTGTCACCCCAGGGGGCCAGGAAAGGCTTGATCGGCTGGACCAAGGCATCCCCCAGCTGCGGATGCAGTTTGATGGCCGCCCACTCTTCGGAGTCGAGCTCGCCCTCCTTGTTCAGAACCTCTTCGGCAACCTTCAACTTGCCAACGTCGTGGAGTAACGCAACCCAACGCAGCTTCTCCCGATCCTCTTCGGGAACCTCAAGCTCTTCAGCCAGCACGTCGGTGAAGGCCCGGGTGCGCTCAGCGTGGCCTCTCGTCACCCGGTCGTGGGAGTTGAGAGCAGCCACCAGAACCAGGACTGTCTCGCCGGCACGAGTGGGGTCATCATCGATGCCGCGATCACGGGCTTCTTGGATCCGGGCCTGCAGCTGGGCGGTAGTCCAGGTCCGCATCGCAACCCTGACCCGCGAGGGTGCCGCACCAGGGAAGACCAGGGACATGTTGAGGAGGGCGGCGAGCGGTAGGAACTTGCGGGCGAGCCGATCGGTGAGGTTCACGGTGACAAACGACACCGCCAGAACAGTTACCCACCACGCAATGCCACCGAACAGGGAGTCGTAGCCGGGCAACGTGCGCGCCACCAACGTCGCCACGACGACGCCGAGGACCAAAGGCACCACGAATACGAGGGAACGGACGGCGCGCGCAGCCCACCGCCGCGCTTTCCATCTGATTTCGCTGACCATGGCTCCTCAAAGAATCTCGTCGAACGGTTGCAGCCCTGCGCAATCGAACGTATTTCTTTATCGGTGGGTCTAACCCGGACCTGAATAGGACCCGTCACCCATTACGCTCAGCATGGATTGCACGACAGCCAAAGGACCCCCATGAATCGGCTTTCCGCCCTTGCCATCGCCATCGGCGTTGTTGCTTCGGTACTGGTCACCCTCCCCCATGCCGCGATTGCCGCACCCGGAGACGCGATTGTCCCCGGCGGCGTCCGAGTCGACCCCACCTATCAGAACATCGGATTGGTCTGGCAGGTAAGTGGTGATGTCAATCTCAACAGCACGATGCAGCTCGAGTTTCGGCCGAGCGGTGCCTCAACCTGGCAAACAGCAGCCATGGCGGTTCGCGCTTATCCATCTCTGAACGTAAATGGAGTTGCCCTGGGGCTCGACCAGTGGGGTGCTAGCGCCATGTTCTTGGAACCTGGCACCGACTACGAGCTGAGGGCAACGATCAGCGACCCCGATGGCGGCGGCCAGACCCAAGTTGTCAGCGCAACAACACGCTCTCTCGCCGAAACCGATGCGTCGGGTCGGCACCTCAACGTCGTCCCTGGTACCGGCGGTGGAAGCGGGGCAACCAGCGACCCGTTCCGTGGCCTACAGGCTGCGGCCGACGCCGCCCAACCCGGCGACGCGTTCACAGTTGCCGCAGGCACCTACGCACCCTTTGAGCTGACCAAATCGGGCACACCAGGCCACCCGATTGCCTTCCAAGCCGATGGCAACGTCGTTATTGACGGGGCCGGCACCACCCGAGGAATTGTCACCATCGGCACCACCGCTCACAACACCAGTCACATCATGGTCGAGGGATTTGTCATAAGGGATGGTCAATGGGGCATCGATGCGCAGAACACCCAGGACATCCTCATCGTTGGCAACACCATCCAGGATGTCTCCTATGGCATGGTGAACCGACGTGACGGTGGAACCGAGGCTCGCCAGACCATCTGCGACAACGAGATAACTGGCCGAACCACGTGGCCCCAAGCCGGCATTCCCAGCGAACGCGGCATTGATCTCAGGGGAACCGGCAATGTCGTCTGTCACAACACCGTCCGGTACTTCGGTGATTGTGTGTCGCTGCAACCGTTCACCAGCGACTCGTTTGGAAACGATGTATTTGGCAACGACGCGGCGTTCTGCGTCGATGACGGAATTGAAATCGACTACAACCAAGCCAACGTTCGGGTTTGGGGCAATCGAGTCACCAATGCGCGAATGGGCGTCAGCGTGCAGCCGATCGCTGGCGGACCCGCCTATATCGTGCGCAACGAGTTCTTCAACCTCGAAAGCGTCCCCATCAAGATGCACAACGACACGACCGGTTTTGTCGTTGCTCACAACACCGGCGTCAAAGTCGGGGACGGTCACGGCGACAACGGCGCCATGTGGCGCAATGCCACATTCCGCAACAACGTCTTCATCGGGACCCGCTATGCATTCGAGTTCACGACGGTTCGTGACGAAGGGTTCCGTGACTTCGACTACAACGCCTGGGGCACGACCCGGGAGATCGACCCCGGCGGACCTTGGTTCAAGTGGGAAAACGTCCGCTACGACCGGATTGGTGATCTTCCGACCGGCGTCGAAGACCATGGTGTCGAGGTAGGAATGCTTGACCTGGTTGGAGCCAGCTTGCCACCCGCTGCGGACACGGCCGCAGTGCCGGGCTCTGCTGATCTACGACCTGCCTCGGGATCGGTAGCAATCAATGGCGGTACCCCCTTGGATAATCTCAACGACGGAGTCACCATTGTCGGAAACCCGGACATGGGCGCATTTGAGTACGGCTTTGCCCTCCCCGAGTACGGGCCCAGGGTGGCCGGGGTCGGTTCGAGATTCATCGACGTGCCGATCGGCAGCTTGTTCTTCGGCGATATTGAGTGGTTGGATGGGGCGGGGATCACCAAGGGCTGTAACCCGCCAACCAATGATCGGTTCTGCCCAGAACAGCCAGTGACCAGAGGCCAAATGGCTGCATTCCTGACCAGAGCCCTCGACCTTGGATCGGGAACACCCGGTGCATTCAGCGACGACGACGGCTCGGTGTTCGAACTCGACATCGAAGCACTAGCGGGCGCAGGAATCACCAAAGGCTGCAACCCGCCGACCAATGACCAGTTCTGCCCGGAACAGCCAGTGACCAGAGGCCAAATGGCAGCATTCCTCTACCGGGCACTGAGCTC
>JASJHC010000024.1:0-3297 GCA_033791245.1 Acidimicrobiia bacterium
CGTCGGCGCTGTGGAGGCGCGACGGTTCCAGCCCGTTTCCGTTACTCATGACGACCGCCCGAGTCGTATTCAATGCGGCCATCGCGGAGGCCAGCCGTGCGGGGAAACGCCTCGGCGATCTCTTTGTTGTGGGTAATAACCACAAAGGTCACACCCTCATCGTTGATCTGACGGATCAAGTCAACGATGGCATCGCTGTTCTTGGTGTCGAGGTTTCCGGTCGGCTCGTCGGCGAGGACGATCGAAGGGGTACCGACGAGGGCACGAGCAACGGCGACTCGCTGCCGCTCCCCGCCAGACAGTTTGGTCGCCACATGGCCGAGACGATGGCCGAGGCCGACGCGGGTCAACGCCCGATGAGCAAGGTCGCGCCGATCCGACACGTTCATGCCCGTGTACAGCAGACCGTCAGCAACGTTGTCCAGGGCGGTATAGCCGCTCAGCAAATGGAACTGTTGGAACACAAAACCGATATGGCGTGCTCGCAATGCTGATAGGTCCTTGTCGCTGAGTTCTTCGACGTTGTATCCGGCAACCGTCACTTGGCCAGCGGTTGGTAGATCCAGTGTTCCCATGATGTGCAGCAAGGTCGATTTGCCGCTGCCTGAGGGGCCAACAACACCAACCAGCTCACCGCGGGTCACCGAGAAGTCGACACCACGCAGGGCCCGCACCGGCGGCGTGGACGGGTACTCCTTGGTGACACCATGCAGCGACAGAACCACATCCGAGCCGGAGGCCGGTGCTGGTCTATCTGCCGTCATCGTGGATGTCACGGGACCACCACCATGTCACCAACCGAAAGGCCGGATGACTCGACCTCGACAAGACCATCAGCGTAGAAGCCCGGCTCAACTGCAACCAGCTGAGTGCCCGAGCCGGTGTCGACCTCAACGGCGTAGCCGCCCTCGGCCAGCGCTACCAACGCCGAGACCGGGACCGCCATAACGTTCGATACAGAGTCGGAAACAACCTCGACGTCCACAGGAGCCTCATCCAATCCAACCGCAACCGCGGGATCAACGAGGACAATCTTCACCTCGAAAGTCGCCTCACCCTGACCACCGCTGGCCACAGAAGCCACCGACAGAACAGTGCCTGCGGCATCGCTGCCGTCTGGCATTTCGATGACCACTTCCTGGCCGACGGCAAGAAGTCCCTGGTCGGCGGCAGGCAGGTCAAATGTCACAAACTTGTCAGCCGAGGAAATGCCAAGAACGGGAGTGCCGGCATTCACGGCTGAACCAACTGAGACCAGCACATCGTTGACCTGAACCATGGAAGAGAGGAAGACGATCTCGCCCAGGTTCACTACACCGTCGGCCTCGACACCGGTGTCTGCCTGCCAGCTGAGCACCGCACCCTTCGTATTGGAATCCCAGCTCCCGTCGACCGTTCCGGGGTCATATCCCAGCGCGGCAAGAGCCTGTTCAAGCTGAAGCACGTCCGCGCCCTGGAGGGCGGCACCGGTCGAGATGGTCACGATGGACTGGCCCTGATTGACTGACTGGCCTACCTCGACCGCCACCGAAAGAACCTCTGCTTGGGCCGGGATGAAGATGACATCGCCAAGACTGACCTGTCCGTCTTCCTCGACGCCAAGCTCCTCCTGCCACCGCTCGACCATGGTCTCGGTGTAGTCGGTGAACTCCTCATCAACGGTCGCCAAGAGGTCCGGGTCATAACCAAGGCCAACAAGCGCTGTCTCCAGCTGGAGTACGTCGGTGCCCGTGATGTTCTCGGAAAGGTCGCGCAGAGTTCGGTACGCCGGTATCTCTCCATACATGACGACGACAGGTTCGCCGTCGACGCGGTAAAGTACGTCCCCCTGCTCGAGGGTTTCCCCGGCAGCGACTACCTCGGTGACGACACCATTGACATTGCCGCCAATGGCCATCGAGTCCTCGGTAGCCGTCAGGTCTCGGTAGGCGGGCAGCTCACCGTAGAGAAGCACAACCGGCTCGTTGTCGATGGTGAGAAATACGTCGCCCTGCTCGATCATTGTCCCGACACCAGCGGTGCTGGTGACGGTTCCCGGCGCCGGACTCGTCACCGGATCACCATCGTCGGTACCCAGCGTCCCATCGAACGAGTCCATCTGGATCAGATCGGTTTGCACCACTTCATCGAACGTAAGGGTCACGGCCTCATTTGCCAGGCCGGACCCGGAATCGTTGCCAAGCAGCATGACGGCGGCCACGGCCCCAACCACAACAACTGCAAGCCCGCCAAGCCACCAACCCAAGCGTGACCGCTTTGGTACGGGCAGGTCGCTGTAGCCACCCTCATCGTCTGCGGGCGAGATGTCCCCTTCGCTCGTGCGCTTCATCGTGCTCCCATCAAGTTTCATTCGCCGTTACCTCCACCGGGACGACCGAGTCCGCCGCCGGGGAGACCCCCGAGGATATCGCCACAAACCTCTTGCGCTGCCAGGTAGTCCGGATCGT
Organism: Acidimicrobiia bacterium; assembly: GCA_033791245.1. Lineage (GTDB taxonomy): Bacteria > Actinomycetota > Acidimicrobiia > Spongiisociales > UBA5794 > JAAETI01. Next base: position 2,448 of record JASJHC010000024.1, read on the forward strand.
CTCTATCGATGTCGCCGAAGGGACCGCCACCACCCCCTGCGCCAGCTTCCCCACCCGAGCCGGGACCAGAGTTGGTGAGGTCGGGATCGTCCATGTCGTAGCCGTTGTCACGCATACAGGCCGCGTACTCGACCATCGTGTCTTGCAGTTCGGTCACGTCGATCTCACCACGACCGCCAAACCCGAGTGCCACACCCTCCAGGCTCTCTTGGCACTGATCCATGGCGGCTCGAAATGCCTCACGATCGATCTCGCCACCATCAGCAGCAGGTGCACCACGCAGGCCACCAAACTGAACGTTGCCGCTGGCATCAACCGTTGGATCTTCGATTTCGACGCCGTTGTCACGGAGACATGCGGCCAGGTCCAACATTGCTTGTTCAGCGTCCACTTCGACGTCTCCAGTCGCAACGGCATCACTTGCCACCGTGGTGTCGGTGGTCTCCAGCGAAGCCACGCCGGCGTCGGCGACGGATCCCCCGCAGGCTGTCGCAACTAGTCCGAGCGCAAAGAGCAGCACGAAGAGTCTTGTCCTCATCAGATTCCCTTTCAGGTTTGTCACGACAGCTTGCCCCGCATAAACCCGAAGTATCTGAAGACGACCTAAGAATCCGCTGAGAAAGCGGCCATCCCCGCACCTCCACGAGGCATCTCTGGAATCAGCCGCTGATCCCTGGAGGGCCTTTACCTTCGGGGCCCGTTCCGGCGAGGACGTCCTGACACGGGGCCAATGCGGACTTGAAGTCGGGGTCATCCCGATCCAATTCGCCGAATGGCCCTACACCGCCACCCCCACCACCGGGACCGCTGTTGGCGAAGTCGGGGTCGGGCATGTCATACCCGTTCTCCC
>JASJHC010000025.1:0-3125 GCA_033791245.1 Acidimicrobiia bacterium
GAAGCCTTACTCGAATGCGACATAACCCACCTCCAGGGTCACCCCGTCGCGCACACCACCTGAAGCCGCCGCCATATATGGCGCTGGTGGACGCCAGACTCACGGGTCGACGAGGTCACACGAGGTCACTCGTCGGTGACGCAGCCCTCAGAGGCGGACTTCACGGTCTTGATATAGCGATGCAGGGTGCCCCGGGTTGCCTTGAGCGGTGGGGCGGTCCAGGCGCCGCGTCGCCGCGCCATCTCCTCATCATCGATCTCGATGGTGATGGACCGGGTGTTGGCATCGATGGTGATCGTGTCGCCGTCCTCGACAAGTGCGATCGGACCGCCCTCCTGCGCATCGGGCGTGACATGGCCAATGATGAAACCGTGGGAGCCACCTGAGAAGCGACCATCTGTCATCAAAGCAACAACGTTACCGAGACCGGCACCCACAATGGCCGATGTTGGCGTGAGCATCTCAGGCATTCCTGGCCCACCTTTCGGGCCTTCGTAGCGGATGACCACTACGTCACCGGGGCCGATCTCGCCACGCTCCAAGGCAGGCAGCATGTCTTCCTCGCAATCGAAGGTGCGGGCAGTCCCCGAGAACCTGAGGCCCTCTTTCCCGGTGATCTTGGCGACGGCTCCCTCTGGAGCGAGATTGCCCCGCAGGATCTGCAGATGGCCCGACTCCTTGATGGGAGCACTCCACGGCTGCACCACCGTTTGCCCCTCGGTGAGCCCTGGAAGATCGGCCAGGTTCTCCGCAAGGGTCTTCCCAGTGACCGTGAGACAGCTGCCGTCGATGGCGCCGTGCTCCAACAAGAGCTTGAGGACCGCCGGCGTGCCGCCAACCGAATGTAGGTCCTCCATCACATATGTACCGCTTGGCTTGAGATCCGCCAGATACGGAATGCGATCGCTGACCGTTTGGAAATCGTCGATATCGAGATCCACACCGACAGCACGGGCCATGGCCAGCAGATGCAACACCGAGTTGGTTGAACCGCCGGTGACCATGGCGATAGCAATGGCATTGTCGAAGGCTGCCCTGGTCATGATGTCGCGCGGAGTGATATTCAGTTCGAGCAGCTTGCGGATGGCCGCTCCTGCCGCAAAACACTCGTCGAGCTTGGCGGGATCGGTCGCCGGAATCGACGATGAGTACGGCAGGCTCATCCCCATTGCTTCGATAGCCGATGCCATCGTGTTGGCGGTATACATACCGCCACAGGCCCCAGCACCGGGACAAGAATGTCGGATAATCTCGCGGCGCTCCTCATCGGAGATTCGGTTGGCGATCCACTCGCCATATGACTGGAACGCGGAGACGATATCGAGCGGTACCCCGTCGTCACGATGACCAGCGCGGATTGTGCCGCCGTAAACCATGATCGAGGGAACATTGACGCGGGCCATGGCCATGATCGAGCCCGGCATGTTCTTGTCACACCCCGGAAGCGAGATATTGGCGTCGTACCAATGCGCCCGCATCACCGTCTCGATCGAGTCGGCAATCAAGTCACGCGACTGGAGGGAGAAGCTCATCCCGTCGGTCCCCATCGAAATCCCGTCAGATACACCGATCGTGTTGAAGCGCATCGAGACCATGCCGGCATCGATGACCCCGTCCCGGACTCGGGCTGCAAGATCGTTGAGGTGCATGTTGCACGAGTTGCCTTCGTACCACATGCTGGCGATACCGACTTGGGCTTTGTCCATGTCGGCCGGGGTCAACCCGGTGGCGTAAAGCATCGCCTGCGACCCTCCCTGGGAGGCCTCCTGGGTGATGCGACGGCTAATTCGGTTCAGGTTTTCGCTCATTCGGGCATGGTAGACCGGCCCTAAGGGGTGAAAAGGTCTCATAGTCTGCGGTTTCGTTACACTGCTCGCTGCGGCTGCCATCGATCCCGTGCTGCGAGGCTCTCTTGACCACCCCAAACCCCCAACCTGCTGAACGTCGCGGCATGAGCACCCCCAAAAAGGTGCTGCTTGGCCTGCTTATCCTCGCCGTTGTCGGCGTGTTTGGTGCGGTGGGTTTTGTCTACTTTGTCGACTCCAAGATCGACAAGATCCCAGATGAGGAATTGCCATCACTAGTCGAAGAGACCGAACAGGGCTTCCGCAACATACTCATCGTCGGGTCCGACAGCAGGGAGAACCTGCCCGAGGGATTTGACAACTTCGGTAGTTTCTCCGGCTCGCGCACCGACGTCATCATGGTGGCCCATGTCATCCCTGGTGAGGGAGCCCAACTTCTCAGTTTGCCTCGCGACCTCAAGATGGAGATCCCGGGCAATGGCACCAATCGGATCAATGCCGCTTTCGTTTTCGGCGGTCCGGATCTACTGGTGCAGACGATCCAGAACAATCTTGGTATCCCTATCAACCACTACGTCGAAATCGACTTCGGTGGATTTGCGACCGTGGTTGAGTCGCTTGGTGGAATCACCAAGACCTTTGCCAATGATGCGCGCGATCTGAAATCCGGTCTCGACGTGGAAGCGGGAACCCAGCAGATGAACGGGGAGACCGCGCTTGCCTACGCCAGGTCACGCAGTTACCAGGAGCTGATCAATGGCTCGTGGAAATCTGTAGACGGAAGCGACATCGGGCGCACCCATCGACAGCAGGAAGTGCTGCTCCTTATGTTCGATCAGGCCACTTCCAAATCGGCAGCCTTCAGCCTTCCCAGTTTCGCCACCACTTTTGCCGAACAGATCAGGGCCGATTCTGGGTTCACCCCGGCAGTGATGATCGATCTGGGCCGAGCCGCCCTCGCTCTTTCCTCGGCAAACATCGAAACCATGACTTTGCCTGTCGTCAACTCGATGGAAGGCGGCGTCGCCTACGTCGTTCCCATCGAGCCAGCCGCAACCACAGTCCTGGGCGCCTTCATGGTCGGAGATCCGTTCCCCGAGCTCTAGGCCAGGGTGGCAACCGTAGCCACCAGAGCCTCTATCTCGTCTTGGGTGTTGAAGTAATGCACCGAAGAGCGGACAACCTCGTCGAGCCCTCGCTGCTCCATGTCGATACGTGCCAAATAGACACTCGTGGTCGATACGTTGATGCCGGCTCGGGCTAGAACGGCCTTAACTTCCTGGGCCGAATGACCGGCGACGCTGAAGGTAACAATGCCAC
>JASJHC010000026.1:0-3189 GCA_033791245.1 Acidimicrobiia bacterium
ATCATCTTCTGCGGCGATTCCGCATCGTTCGGTCTGCTCCGTCGGTAGCGGCCCGCAACCTCCAGCTGCAAGCAAGCTGGGAAGACGCCGTGGCCGCGGCTGTCACAGACTGGCTCGAACTCGACGGCGACCAAGACATTCGGCCCAAGCTCATGGCCGGTGCCGCCCTGGCGGCGATGCGGGCCTCGCTACAGCGCTGGCTCACCGACGACGGCGACACCCGGCTCCCCGACCACATCACGTACTGCTTCGATTTGTTGGGGGTCGGACTCGGGCAGATCGACGCTAGGTGAGACCATGCGGGCCGTTGTGATCTCGATCATTCGTTCCATGAGTCCCAAAGCCGATCCAGCGCCGATCACCAATTCGGTTGCCATAACGAGCATTTCACCAAGCGTCTAATAACGGCACAAATTGCGCGAAGCCGACCGCCCCCAGCTGTCCGTCCTACGCCGTGAGGAGCCAGCGAGCTTGGCGAGAACGGCAGAGTGGCACGGGGCCCATTGGCTTCTTGCGTACACAGCGCCGGTATCACGGCGTGAGATACGCAAGTACGAAACACGCGGCCGGCCCTGCCATTCCTGCGGATATGGCGCCGGTATTCCGGCGTGAGATACGCAAGAACCAGAGAGGGCCCGACCGCATATACCGGCACCTCCGCCGAGTGGGAGTCTTGCTGTGTTTAGGAACGAGGGGCTAGTCGTGGTGCATGCAGCTATGTATGCTGTATTGCATGCAAAGCACCAGTGTTCGTATCGACCAGGCCACCCACCAGGAGCTGAAGCAGCTGGCAACCGAGCTGGGCACCACCGTGGGCGAGACCGTGGCGCTAGCCGTACGGCGTCTTCGTCAGGACCGTATCGGCGAGGAACTCGCCGCGGCGCTCACCCCCAGCGAGGTCGAGTGGCTTGATGCTGACCTCGGGTGACATCGCCGAACTCGACCTCGGCCTGCCGGCCGCACGGGAGGCCGAATTCCGACACCCGGCAGTGGTAGTAACTGCGCAACGCATCCTTGACGCCGGACCCAACGTGGTCCAAGTCGTGCCACTGACCTCCACAATCCGCGGTTTCGGGTCAGAGGTTCTGATCGAAGCTGATGCCGACAACGGCCTAGAGCATGCATCAGCGGCCCAATGTCAACATGTCCGCGCCATCTCCATCGCACGGGTCGACCGGGTGCGAGGCAATGTTGGTGCCGTTGCGCTCACCCAGATCCGAGAGGTCATAGGCCTGATCCTCGACATACCTTCCTGATCGGTAGCCTCGGGAGTTCGAGCACTCACCGCGACTGTTGTACCGCTGCTGGGATCGGACCTTGCAGCGGATTGGGATTCGAACCTCTTCCCTCTGATCGGTCGATTGGGTATGCTGACATACCATGAAGCGAACCACAGTCAAACTTCCCGACGAACTCGACGCCAAGCTCCGCCACGAGGCTGAGCGACGTGGAACAACCGTCTCCAGCCTGACCCGTGAAGCCATCGAGCACCACCTCGGCAGCCAACAGCGTCACCTGCGAGCAGCCGGCGCAGGCCGCAGTGGGCGCGAGGACATCTCTGAGCGTATCGAAGAGATCCTGGCATCCGAGGTGACGAGATAGCCACCCTGGTCGATGCTGGACCACTGTATGCCTACGTCGACGCCGACGACCGCCACCATGGCGAGTCGCTCGACCTCCTCCTCACCCACCCCGGTCCCCTGATCATCCCAACACTCGTTATCACTGAGGTCGTGTACCTCATCGGAAGTCGACTCGGTGCAGAAGCCGAGGTACGTTTCCTCGGCGACCTCGCCGCAGGGGAGTTCACCATTGAGCCGGTGATGGCCGGTGACTGGCTCCGTATCGCCGAGTTGGTCAGCCAATATCGCGACCTCCCCCTCGGGTCCGTTGACGCATCGGTAGTCGCGGCAGCCGAGCGTCTCGACATCACAGAGATCGCGACACTCGACCGGAGGCACTTCTCAATCGTGCGTCCCGCCCATAACCACAGCTTCGAGCTACTGCCCTGAAGCCATGCCCAGCGCACCGATCGCCAAGTATGTGACGCTTCCCTAATGATTCCCAGTTGGGGAGCCGATGGGCAGATTGCGCCCAGAGAAAGTCGGATTGAGATGCGTCGCGTCCTACCAATGATCGTTGTAGCAATCGCCCTCGCCGGTTGCGCCCCTGTCGAGGCTGATCCTGTAGAAGCCGGTGACGCCTCCGTCGAGACAACAACGACAGCCGAGGCCACGACGACCTCGGCAGCATCCGAGACCACCACGACCGTGGCGGACGATGAACCCGAATTCGAGCTTGTGGCCAGAACACCGCCCGAGGTGTTCGACACCTATGCCTCCTACTACACCTTCTCTGTCGGAGTCGACAGCAGCACCTTCGACATCACCGGCGAGGGCACCTGGGCCGGTGACGCCTTCGAGTGCACCATGACCATGGCGCTCGGCGCTCTGAAGTTCAGCCAGTCGGCAGCTGCCGACCCAGACCAGTTTTGGTACGACGATGGCACGGGCACCGGCTACCGCAATGTGAGTGTGGGCCCAGGTTCAGGCCAAAACGTTATCGACAGCTGTCCCGCATCGCCGTTGTTCTGGGAGGACTACCTGTCTCCAGGCCTCGCCCGACCCGACGGCGAGCTCGTTGAGTATGCCGGCCGCCAGGCCATCAAGGTTGACCTTGCCAATTGGGTCGAGTGGAGTGGCAACCTCGGGTTCATCCGTCAGGTGCGTCAGGATTTGATCAACGAGATGACGATGTGGGTTGATGTTGAAACCAACGTCGCGCTCGGCATCTATGCCGATGTGATCGCCGACCCGCAGGCACTAGGCGAACTCGGTGTTCCCACCGACGGCAATACCGATACGATCACCGTCATCATCGAGCTGCGCATCGACCGGATCAACGATCCGACGATCGCAGTCGAGCTGCCAACTGGGTAATCGATAGGCGTCTTCCTCATCGGGCCGCGATTCGCCGTATCCTGGGATAACCCGCCCGTGGCATGATGTGCGGGCACCCGAGAGAGAACATGACCACAACGACCACCAAACCCGAATCGCTCCGCGCCATCGCCAGCAGCGAGATCTACATAAAGTCTCGAAAGACTCGGCAGCGTTTCATGCCAATCCTCCAGGCCAACCTGGAAGAAGCACTAGCCGCAGCGGCGCCTGATGCCGTTGTGCACAGTCA
>JASJHC010000027.1:0-5215 GCA_033791245.1 Acidimicrobiia bacterium
GCCTCACCCAAGGAGTTGAATTTCTCAGACGACAGTATATGGAAGCCGTCAGCGACGACCTCGCCCTCGGGCATCGCCGCGTCCACGTCGATTTTGAGAACCTCACCGGTAAAGAACGACGGGGCGTACAAATCCCCATCAGGTCCGAAGTCAAAGCCGTTGACGACAAGGTCCCCGTTGAGCACCACGGGATCGTCAATCAGATTGGGGTCGAGTTCGTACAGACCCATGCCAAGGAAGATGCGCCCAACGAACAACCGGCCATCATCGGACATCGTGATCGGGTTTACCCCAGGTCCCACTTCCTGGCGCCCAAACGTGCCGTCGGGCTTCAGCATCCCGACGTAGCCAGTGAGAATCTCAGTCCAATAGATCGTGCCGTCTTCGGTGATAAAGAGATCGTCAGGACCGTGAACGCCACTTTCCGGCCCAAGACGGTCGAGCAAATCTCCGGTGTCCGGGTCGTGGACGGTGATCTCGTCGCCACCAACGCTGGCGACGTACACGTTGCCGTCAAACGGCGACACATAGATCCCATTCAACCCGTTAGTTTCGGCGGCACGCCCTATCTCGATTCCTTGATCTACATCGAACGGCTCAGGCGCCTGCTGAGCATGGGCAGGTGTTGCCACCGCCATCAATAGCGCTATTGCTAAGACAACCTTTAGTCGTCGCATTGGGGTCTCCCTCCGTTGTGACCCAACTCGGTCGACCCTATCTGCCGCACTAGTCATTTGGTGGAAGAGTTTGCAAGGCGGCCTTGCGACAACGGCTTGTGGGCCTAACAGGACAGAACGCGAACCGAAACAACTCCCTGCTTCAGAGGGATTGATGACTACGCAGCGCCAATCCCCTCCCGGCCTGGGTGGGACAAGCCCAACAGGTTGACAGCCTACCTACCTGTAGGTACGGTGAGGGTCAGGCTTCTTTCCCGCAAGTCCGAGGAGATAGACCGATGAGCCCAGAGAACACACGTGAGCAAATCCTCGATGGCTTTGCGGACCAGCTACTGGAGTCCGGATATCGCGGCGTTTCACTCAAGACGATCACCGAAGCTATTGGCATCCAGCGGCCGAGCCTCTACCACCACTTCCCCGAAGGGAAAGAGCAGATCTACGCCGAAGTTGCCCTGCGGATGATCGAAACCGACGCCGCGCGAGTACATGAAGCTCTTTCGGCATCCGGCGAGCTGACTGTACGGCTCAAGTCGCTCGCCCTACTCCACACCGACGACTCTCGCAAGGTCGCACTCGACCAGCGAATCTACGACGCGACCAGATACGTAAGCGACGAGACACGAACAGTCGTATCGACCCGATATGTCGACGGGCTACTCGCACCGGTCAACGCAATGATGGCTGACGCGGTAGCTGCAGGCGAACTCCGCGACCTCGAACCGGAATTCCTCACGTCGACCTTCTTCGGCATGGCACAGGTCGTCCAAGGCATCCCCGAGGACGTTGCAATGCCGCCCGACAAGCGCGGTGGTCCGCGCGCCATTGCGTCGGACATTGCCGCCGAAGTCGTCGAGCTGTTCTTGAGCGGGGCAGCGCCAGCAAACCCAAGCTAAACAGCCGCGGCTTGTTGTCATCCCCACAACACTTTGTGGGCCCGGCAGGACACAACGCGAACCGACTCCACCGAGTTTGCTTTGCAAACTCGCTAGGAACCCGAAGGGTTCCCGTGGGCCTAGCAGGACAGAACGCGAACCAATCGGCGAGAGAGACTTGCGCCGATCGCTGTTGTGGCGTCGAAGTCGTCCATCACGACCCTGACCGTGTTGACGATGGGGAATTCTTGAGGCGTTGCAGCAGATCAGATCGGCCGTGTACGCCACGGTGTCGGCTGAGCCTGGGCGGCACGCCTATCGGCGTCCCCGCTAAGGTGCACAAACCACGAGGGGGGACCTTTTGACCAATGATCGTATTTTTCGACGCGTGACCAAGATGGCCGGGCTGGCGATGGCCATAGCTCTGGCACTAGCTGCCTGTGGCGGCTCGTCTAGCGAGGATGAGGCCGTGCCGACAACCGGTGCCGGAGCAGTCATCGAGGAGACCGGTACAACACAGACGGGCGGTGAACCCGGCGACGACTCTGGCGTCATTGAGGAAGTTCCCGTCGAAGAAGACCTCGCTTCGGTTCCGCAGCTCGAACCTGTGCTCGAAATCGAGATCGGCGCCACCGATCAGCCCAAGTCGATTGCCTCGTCGCCCGATGGGAGTCTGGTAGCCGTCCTAGGCGGCGGCCCGTTCAAGGATGTCGATGCCTTCCTGAGGGTATATGACACGACGACTGGTGATCTGACCAACGACATCCCACTCGATGACGATTCTGCTTCCGTCGGCCGAGTCTTCTGGACTGCCGACAACCGTCTCATCGGACTCGACACGGTCTCGTTTGAGACTCGGGTGGTCACCTGGGACGGCGCTACCTTCGAGGTTGTCGACTCCTTCACCATGGATGATTTTGTGTGTCTGGACGGGATCGTTGGGTTCGACCAAGTGGCCGGCGCCATATTTGCATTCCAGAACATCGACGGCAGCTCGACGTTGTGTCGCCGAGACCTGAGTTCCGACACAGTGATCGAAGCCACGCCTCTCGCCAACAACCAAGAGCTGGAACTCCTACAGGTTCTTGCCGATGGGAGCGAGCTGGTCGGCGAGGTCTGGGACGGCGACGCTCAGCAATACATCCTGGTTCGGTTCGATCCGACCACGCTCGAATTGCGCGACTCCAAGGTGCTCGACCCCGACCGCTTCAGGGCGGCTGGTGTGGGAGCCGATCTGATCGAAGCTGCCGAGAACCTCGACACCCGCGAGCGTGCCCTCAGCTTGCAGCCGTCCGGCGTGGCGGTACCTTCGGAACTGAACCGTCCGAGGTTCTCGCCCGACGGTTCGCTGTTGTGGGCGGTCAGCGACGAGACAGAACTGCTCATAGACGTGTCCACCGGCGTGCCGATCGGCTGGTTCGAGCTCGGTCGCGGGCATCTCTACTTCGCCTGGTCGGCCGACGGCTCCGTTCTCGTCAACCCGACCTTGGGCACGACCCTTCAGGTCTTCCGGCCATAACGCATTCTCCGCTCCCCGTGGTGGCGGCGATCGCACTCAAGGTTCTGGAGTTCCTGGGCAAGGTTTGAACGCACAGAAGCATCGCTTATTCGATGGTGATTACGTCGTCGCCGTTGCGCATTGTTCGACACTTCATGTCGTGATCTTTGAAGTACTGAAAGGCCTTCTCGCTCTGATCACCCAATCGGTACGAAGACAGGTACATCTTCATTTGGTGGCCACCTTTGCCATCCGTTTCCAGTATGTCAGACTCCCCCTGGAGTCCAACCGCCCACTCTCATGCGTGGCTCCTGTCCCCGCTACCGAAGGGTTCCCGCCTACCCCTGGCCGGACTCGAGTTCGACGATGACAGCGGTGCCGAATGCGAGCAGCTCGGCGCCTCCGCTTGTGACCATGGATGTCGCGAATCGTGTCGTCACGATGGCATTGGCGCCGAGTCCGCTGGCTTCAGTAACCATCCTATCGAGGGCCTGTTCGCGGGCCTCGGCGAGGAGCTTGGTGTACTCGGAGATCTCGCCTCCGACGATGTTTCTCCCCATCGCCTTGATGTCACGTCCGATGTGGCGTGCCCGGATCGTGTTGCCCCGCACCAAGCCCAGAGTCTTCGTGATGCGGTGACCGGCGATACTTTCACTTGTCGAGAGAATCACTTCTGCACCTTTCGGTAGGGATCGTTCTTGCGGGTCTTCAGTCGGTCAACTAGTGCCGAGAGGATGATCAAGCCGAACGCCAGCAAGAGTGAGAAGCCGATCATTGCCTCGAACTGGAGCGATTCGGAATCTGTAGCCGTCTGCCACATGAGATAGGCGACGATCCCAACCACCCAGAGACCGGCAATCAGCCAACCCGAATTGTGGAGCAGTCGGGAAACTGCGCCTCGTGGCGTCTCGTCCCACTGGGTGTCTTCCGGCACTTGAAAGCCTGTGTTCATCGTTGTCTCCCTGAGTTTTCGCAGTTCGTTCATCACGTTTCCGCACTCGATACACTGCTCGAGATGCAGCCTGACCCGCTGCTCGTCGCCCTGGGTCAGCTCGCCGTCGAGACTTCCGGACAGCATCGCCTCGTCGAATTCGTGTTGTGTATCAGTCATCGATCGCCCTCCTCGGGGACGGCTGGTCGGGGAAGGACTCCCCTGCGGAGACAATGATCTCTCGCAGGTTCTTCCGCGCTGAGTGCAGCCGCGACATCACTGTTCCCTGCGGGATCGCTAGTACTTCGGCTATCTCGCGGTAGGAAAGATCGTGATAGTCACGGAGCACGATTATCTCGCGCTGGGGATGGCTCAGCTGGGAGATGGCCCGCCACACCCGTTGCCGGAGGTCGTGACGCTCGGCATCAGCGGCTGGATCGGCGGTAGGGTCGGCACTCTCGGGGCGACCCAGCTCGAGCCAGGCTTCCAACGACTCGTGATGACGGAGTCGATCGCGCCGGATGAGATCGCGTACCCGGTTCCGAACGATCTGATACAGCCACGGCTCGATGGCACGATCCGCATCAAAACGATCGAGATGTTGAAAGAAGCTCAGGACGCTGTCTTGAGCGATATCGCCGCGCCGTGTCGGAACCGCCGGTCAACTGAACCGCAAAGACGTATGCGGCGCTGCCAACGCGCCTAGCCAACGCATCCCGCGCCGCCCGATCTCCGTCTCGAACCGACTTCATGACGGCGCGATCCGAGAGAGGAACCTCTTTGCTCATTGCCACGCCGATCGTACTCGTCATATCTCTTCTTACGCCTCGGACCCCAGAGTTATTCATCGGAGTCTGCCGTAAGACTGCCGCAAGCAGCAGAGGCGCCGGCCGACACCTACAACGGAATCAGAGAGACAGGGGCACTCGGCTCAGCCCCTGGAGTCCGTTCTCCGAATTGGTTATCTAACCAAATCGCAAGGGAAGCTGGTGGGAACGGCAGGCCCCGATTGCAGGCCTGCCGTGACAGTTGGTGGATGTCATCGTTGCGATCACAACAACGTTTGTGGGCCTAACAGGACACAATTCGAACCATGCAGCACAAGACGCCACGGCACCAGTGCTTCCCAACCTGCAGGCCTTAGCTTGCAGCGATGAAGCCGACCATCGCACGCGAACGCAAGCGACAGCTACCCCTTTCTAAGATATCGCCAGTAGCTAGCGGAGGGAATCCATGG
>JASJHC010000028.1:0-21493 GCA_033791245.1 Acidimicrobiia bacterium
CCCCCCCCCCCCCGCCCGCCAGACGCCTTATGGGGTTGCCTTGGCGAGAGCGTCGGCGAGGGTGGTCCATGGCAGGTCGGCACATTTGATGCGTACCGGGAACTTACGGACCCCTTGCAGCGCCTCAAGATCGCCAAGAGCCGCACCGGGGCGGGCGGGATCGATCGGACTCTCACCCTCCTCGATAGCCATCATCACGCGGAACTTAGTAGCCAGTTCCTCGACCTCGGCAACGGTCTTGCCCTTGATGACGTCGGCCATCATCGATCCGGAGGCCTGCGAAATCGAGCACCCCTGGCCTTGGGTTGCTACGTCGGTGATCACACCATCGACCACCGCAAGGTCTAGAGAGAACTCGTCACCGCATGAAGGATTGAGCCCCTCCGCATGGAAATCGGCATGCGAGAGTGAACCCTTGTGCCGAGGGTTGCGATAGTGGTCGAGGATTACTTCTCTGTAGAGCTCTTCAAGTGCCATTTCTCTGTCTTCTATTTGGAACTGTCAACGATAACCCTTTGCGGCGGGGTTGAATCGGTGCCGGCTAGGCGAGGCCGAAGAGTCTTCGGGCAAGATGCAGACCGGTCACCAGCTGGTCGATATCTTGTTGTGTTGTATAGACATAGAACGACGCCCGTGCCGTTGCCGGAACATTCAGGTACCGCATCAGCGGTTTGGCGCAATGGTGCCCGGCGCGCACGGCGACGCCTTCCTGGTCGAGGATGGTCGCCACATCGTGTGGATGCTCGTCGCCAAGCTCGAAGCTGACCGTTCCGCCCCGCACTGCGACGTCGGCTGGGCCGATCACCTTCAGGTCAGGCACTTCGCTGAGTCGGTCCAGTGCGTACTGCGTGATCTCGATCTCGTGACGGCGCACCTCCGTCATCCCGATCTTCTCGAGATAATCGATCGCCGCCCCAAAACCCACAGCCTGTGCGATTGGTGGCGTACCTGCTTCGAATTTGTGGGGGATTGGTGCCCAGCGCGACTCATAGAGCTGGACGTCGGCGATCATTTCGCCGCCGCCTTCAGCCGGCTCCATCTCGTTGAGAATTTCGCGTCGCCCCCACAAGGCGCCAACCCCTGTCGGGCCGAGCATCTTGTGAGCGCTGAACACCAGGAAGTCTGCACCCAGTGTCGAAACATCGGTGGGGAGATGGGGAACGGACTGGGCGGCGTCAACGATCACAATGGCACCGACGCGACGTGCGGCCGCAACCAGCTCAGCAACTGGCCCGATGGTCCCAGTGACATTGGACATACCGGAGACACTTACGATCTTGACTCGCTCGTCGATGATGTTGTCGAGGTCGGACAGGTCGACCTGATAGTTGTCGTCCAGCTCGAGGTAGACGAGCTCGGCGCCGGTGTGCTTGGCAACGAGCTGCCATGGCACGACATTGGCGTGATGCTCCATGACCGTCAGCAGGATGCGATCGCCCGGTTTGAGGCGATTGAGGCCCCAACCATATGCGATCGTGTTGAGCCCACCGGTGGTTCCCCTCGTGAACACCACCTCATCGGATGAGTCGGCACCGATGAAGTTGGCGATCTTGGCGCGGGCTCCCTCGAAGGCAGTCGTTGCTTCGTCGCCGAGCGTGTGGGCACCACGATGGACATTGGAGTTGCTGGTCTTGTAGTAGTCCGAGACCGCTTCAATTACCTGGATGGGTTTCTGAGTGGTGGCTCCCGAATCCAGGTAGGCGAGACGCTTCCCGTTGATCAAACGATCAAGGATGGGAAAGTCGGCCCGCAGGTGGTCCATCATCCGGTGGCTCCGACGCGGTAGTCGTCGTAGCCCGACTCTTCGATCACCTTGGCTAGGTCGGGTCCGCCGGTTTCGACAATGTTTCCATCGACAAAGATGTGAACGATGTCCGGTGTGATGTAGTCGAGCATCCGCTGGTAGTGGGTGATAATCAGAAAGCCGCGTTCGTCATTGTGGAGACGTAGCACACCCTCGGCAACCGTGCGCAGCGCATCGATGTCGAGTCCAGAGTCAGTCTCGTCCAGCACTGCCAACTCCGGCTGGAGGATGGTCATCTGCAGCACCTCGTTGCGCTTTCGCTCCCCACCGGAGAATCCCTCGTTGAGGTACCGGTCGGCGAAAGCCTGGTCCATGCCGAGCTCGGTCATCGCTTCGGCAACCTTGAGACGCAGTTCGAGGACGGTGTAATCGGTGCCGGTCCTGTTCGATAGCGCAGTTCTCAGGAAGTTGAGGACAGAGACACCCGGAATCTCCTCGGGGTATTGGAAACCAAGGAACATGCCGGCGCGACCGCGCTGATCAGCAGTCCACTTCGTGATGTCCTCACCTTTGTAGTGGATCTTGCCGCCGGTTACCTGGTAGCTGGGATGGCCGAGCAGGACGTTCGACAGTGTCGATTTCCCGGATCCGTTTGGGCCCATCAGGGCGTGAATTTCGCCACGATTGATGACAAGATTCATGCCTTTGATGATTTCAACGTCGCCGGCGGCGGCCGACAGGTTTTCGATTACGAGAAGTGGTGATGAAGAGGTCATAGGCAGCAGGATAGTCTCACTCGTCAAGCTCTAAGCACTACGCAGCTAGGACTTATCCGATAAGGCGTTTGGTCAACCCTGGAGACCTGTGAGCTGGCGTTCCAGGTCGCCTCGGTCGATTTCGGCAAGAGGCGAGAAGTGTTGAATGTAGATACGCCCGATACCCTCTTTGGCGTACTGCGCCACCTGTTCGGCGGCTTGCTCGTAAGTGCCGTGGAGCACCCGACGTTCCACCAACGAGGCCTCCAGCTCGGCTGCATCCTTGTCCCGTGCGGCAGCGGCGGCACCGAGGATCTCTCGATACTCGGCTTCGTCAGCGCCGACGAAAGCCGAGGTCGTGATCGAGGTCTTCAGCTCGGCAGGGTCGCGATCGCGCTCGGCGGCGGTGGCTGTGACAACTTCAAGGCGTGCGGCAAGCGTGTCCGCATCGCAGGCGAACATGTTGTACTCGTCGGCGAAGCGTGCGGCTATCGACGGGGTCTTCTTCATTCCACTTCCGCCCACGATGATCGGCAGGTTGCTGGGGCGGGGGAGAATCTCGATGCTTTCCAGCTCGAAGTGGCGTCCGGAGTAGCCGGCGGGGCTCCTGCCGAAGACCGAGTGTATGTACGCGAGTGTTTCGAAGAGAAGGCTGAAGCGAGTGCGCATTTCGGGCAGTTCGATGCCAAAGACGCGATGTTCACCCTCCATCCAGCCGGTTCCCACACCCAGTTCGAACCGGCCTCCCGACATTTCATCAAGCGTCGTCGCGGTTTTGGCTATGACACCGGGGTGGCGGAAGGTCAGTGGCGTCACCAGCACCGCGAGTTTGATGGTTTCGGTTTCTCTTGCCAGACCGGCGATTGTCGTCATCGCATCGGTGGCAGGCTTGCTTTCGTCGCCGGCCAGGTAGTGGTCGGAACGGGCGATCGTAGTGAATCCGGCCTTCTCGGCAGCCAGGGCGATCTCAAGCAAGTCGCTGTAAGAACCTCCGACCTGCGGCTCAACCATCAAACCGAATTCCATCTAATTACCTCCTGCTGTCACCAGCGTCGGGAGCGCCACTCAGGTAGCGCTGGTCGCTCTGTCCCGATTGTTGTGTCGAGCCCATGGCCGGGCATGACGACTGTGTCATCCGGTAGGGAGAAGAACACGGTATCGAGACTGTTCATTATCTCGTCAAAATCTGAATAGGGGAACCGGGTGGCTCCGGGTCCACCCGGGAAAAGGGTGTCCCCGGTCAGCACGGCTCCCGCGGTGACGATACTCGTCGAACCCGGCGTATGGCCCGGCGTATGAGCGAACTGCAGCGTCGTTTTGCCAAGCTGCACCGGCCCGATCGCGAGCGGCTCATCGATGGCGATTGGGCTGATGTCCCAATCGAGCGGGTGCAGTCGAATCGGAATGCTGAAGCTTTTGGCGACCTCTACAGCTGCGCCGACATGATCGGCATGGCCATGGGTGGTGACGACGGCGATGGGTTTGGTGCCATGAGCTGTTGCAACAACGAGATCGGGATCTGCTGCAGCATCGACGATGAGAGATGCCATCGTGAGCTTGCAGGCAATGACGTAGGCATTGTTGCCAAAGGTCCCCACCTCGGCCTTGCGAATCGCAACCTCATCATTTTCGAAGTGCCAGGTCTGCTGCACTACACCCCTATCGCTCGGCTCCTGAGCGTAGCGTTGATCGTCGTGGCACAATGCCAGTGGAGGTTGATCGCTGAGCTTCGCATTCAGTTTTGAACAAGAGATGTTGCGCGACACGTTACGCTCGTTCCTCGCTGCCAATCACGCCAACTGGGCTGCGGCTCATGATCTCGACGAGCTGGCGATAGCCGCCCCTATTGCCAAGTCATACTGCTCTGAGGCCTACTTCAATGCGGCTGCGGAGCCGATCCCGATCCACGGTGGGAATGGGTTCACCCGGGAACACGATGCCCATCTGTATTTCAAGAGGGCGAAAAGCACCCAGCTGCGGTTCGGCGACCCAGCACGGTGGCGGGCCCGGTTGGCCAAGCGAATCGGGATTAGACCGAGGCTAGCTAAGGGTTTCCATGATGGTTTGCAGCGTGGTGATGTCAGTCTGGCCCGAGCGACGGAATGCCACCGTGCCGTCACCATTGAGGAACACCCAATAGGGGAATGAGCTGCCTCCATAAGCGCGTAGAACGCTCGAATCGGCATCGTCACGGATGTTTGCCGGCGACCAGTTCTCCCGGTCCATCCAGCTTGACGGGGGCCAGTTTGCCTGTCCAGAGCTTGCCGAGGTCGTCACCGACATGACATCGACACCGGCCACTCCACCGGTCGCATCCAGCCAGCTCTGGACTCGCGGGACCTCTTCCTGACAGTGCGAACACCAGTGTGCCAGGAACACGATCGCCTTTGGCGTGCCGTCGTGGCTTATCGACACTGTGCTGTCATCGAAGTTCTGCCCGTCGACCTCTGGTGCGACGACACCGATGGCTTCATCGGCTTCGACCACGGCCACTCCGCCTTCCATTGGGGGAAGTGCCGAACCGCTTACGGTGGGTTCCCCGTATTCGCCACCGCTGCCAATGGACTCTTCGGGGCTGAGCACGATGGCGGCGACGAGCAATAGCGCGATTCCGCCGAATACGATCCCCAGCACCGGGAAACTCTTGGTCGAACTGATCTTCGCCGCGGCCGTCTTCTTAGTTTTTGCAGTCATGTAGTGGCCGCCCTTTCGCCCCAGATGCCAAGTGAGCCCACATAATGGCGCGTTTCAAACGATAAATCGACGGTTTTGTCGAAACCGGTCAGGAGTTCCGGTTACGGAACGAGCTCGAGCATGGCTGCCTCGGCTGCACGGATGTCCATTCGACCCACATTGCGCCGGGTAACCGCTCCCTCTGCATCGACGAATACCCAATAGGGGATCGCCGACCCGCCGAAGGCGCGAAAAGTCGAGGAGTCGGGGTCGTCGGCGATCACTGGGGCTGTCCATTCCGCGCGTTCCAGCCACTCCGAGGGTGGCCAGTTGCTCGCTGCCGAGCTGGCTGCAGTGGACACGGTGACGAGCTGCACTCCATCGACCCCACCGGTGCTGTCGAGCCAGCTCTGGACCTCGGTAACCTCATCGCGGCAGTGTGGACAGCTGTGGGAGACGAAGAGAATGGCTTTGGGCTGGCCGTCATTGGTTATAGAGACACTGTTGCCCGCAAAGTCGGTCCCGTCGATCTCAGGGATGACCACCCCGAACGCTGGATCGTCCGATGCATCTACGGGGTTGGAGCCAATATTGGCGGCAAGGGCGGTGCCTGTAATGACGGGTTCGCCAAACTCATCGCCGCCGAGAGGTTCCGAACCCGTGTCTGACACCATCACTGCAACCAGCAGAAGGACTGCAGCGATTCCAAGGATGATCCCGAGGATTGGCATCTTGCCGCGCTCTGGCTGTGCCTGCTTCTTTGCCTGAGGACCCGGTCTTGCCTTGGCCCTTGTTTCCTGTTTGTTAGCCATCGGTCGCTACTCCAGCTCTAAGTGTCGGTGACGTGTTGGCCCGCAGGACCAGCATCATCACGAATACGAACGCAAACGCACTAATCGCCATATAGGGGATCGAGACGAACCCGAAGACTCTAAACCAAGCGGTTGTGCACGGGACTGATATCGAACAGCTGGTTCCTTCGAGACTTGGGAACCACTGGATGAGGTAGTGATAGATCGAGATGCCAGCGCCGATGGTGATCGTGACCATCACGGGGATCCGAACCTTGGTGTAGCGACGCCAGGCTGCCAAGCCGAGAACAATTGCCGTCGGGTACATCGCGAAGCGCTGGTACCAGCACATTCGGCACGGTGGCAGGTTGGCAATCTCGGACAGATAGAGGCTGCCCAGCATTGCGGTGCCTGCCACGATCGATCCGAACAACATCTCCAGGCCGTCGAGACGGTCATACAGTTCGCTCTTGAGTTCGGCGGCGCGCCGGGACCACCTGGCTGCGATGATGATCGCCAGATAGCCAAGCACTGCGATGTTGACCACCACTGTCAACATCGCAAAAAAGAGTTTCATTGTCTGCAGGTCGAGCATGCGCCTCCTCAGCGTGCCGCAAGACTATATGTGAACTTGGCCTAGGCGGAATTCTGTCCACGCCGGGTGTCGTCGCCGGTACCATGCGAGACCATGGCAGCCTTCCTTTTCGCTTTCGGCCTTCTCGCTTTGCTTGTCCTCGTGGCCGTTGCCTTCTATTGGCAAGGTTCGATTCATCTCCCCGGTAGCGCCGTGGCCTACGGCGTAGAAGATGCCATCAAGTACATAACGCCACGTCTTTCCGAAGCGACCAGCACGGTAATCGGCCAAAGGAGCGTTCGTAGGATTTTGGAGTGGGAGATGAAGTTCGTCCAAAACCAACTCGACTCTGCTCCCGATCAAGTAGTCGTTGTCGGCGGTTCCGCCGCGACCACATACGTTTTGGAGCAGACGCGGGCCGAAGGCTTTGATTACAAGGCGACGATCATCCACGAGGTGCTGAACTTACAGGCCGAGTACATGGCGTCAATCGGCGCCATTGCCGAGCCTGTCACAGCAGCTGAGTTGGAAGCCATCGAAGAAGGGCAATAGCCAATGGGGGACAACAGAGCCGAGTGGGAGAAGAGCTACAACGCCGCTGCGCCGCGCCAAGAGCAATTCAAGACTCTTTCGTTCGAGGAAGTCCCGCCCCTGGGTCAACCCGCTTCCGGCGAGCCACCGGAAGATATCGGCTATCCGGGTCAGTTTCCCTATACACGAGGGGTGCATGCCACCGGCTATCGAGGGCGCTTGTGGACCATGCGGCAGTTCGCTGGGTTTGCCTCGGTTGCGGAGACCAATGAGCGATTCCGTCACCTGCTCGAGGCTGGTCAAGGGGGGCTGTCGGTCGCATTCGACATGCCAACGCTGATGGGTCTCGACGGCGACGACCCTCGCTCGCTTGGCGAGGTCGGCCACTGTGGTGTTGCAGTCTCGTCACCGGACGACATGGTCGACCTATTCGATCAGATCCCGCTCAAGGATGTCTCGGTATCGATGACGATCAACGGTCCTGCCGAGGTCCTCTTTGCGTTCTTGCTGGTTGCGGCGGAGGAGCAAGCGGTCGATTGGCAACGTCTGCAAGGAACGCTGCAGAACGACATCCTCAAGGAATACATCGCCCAGAAGGAATGGATCTTCCCCCCTGAACCACATATGCGCCTCATCGTCGACATGATCGACTTTTGTGGCCGCAAGGTCCCGCAATGGAACACCATTTCCGTCTCGGGCTATCACATTCGTGAAGCTGGAGCGACCGCAGCTCAGGAGCTTGCGTTCACTTTGGCGGATGGCTTCGCCTACGTCGAAGCGTGCCAGCGCAGAGGTTTGGACGTCGACTCGTTCGTGCCCCGTCTCTCCTTTTTCTTTGATGCCCATATTGACTTCTTCGAAGAGATCGCCAAATTCCGGGCCGCCCGCCGCATCTGGGCCCGCTGGCTCCGCGATCGCTACGGTGCCAAGACTGCACGATCCCTCAAGCTGCGGTTCCACACTCAAACCGCCGGGGTCTCGCTGACCGCCCAGCAGCCCGAGAACAACATTGTGCGCACCGCCATCGAGGCGATGGCCGCAGTGCTGGGAGGTACCCAAAGCCTCCACACCAACGCCATGGATGAGGTATTCGCCTTGCCCACCGCCAAGAACGCTGAGATTGCGCTGCGCACCCAGCAGATCATTGCGGAAGAGACCGGCGTCGCCTCGACCATTGATCCCCTCGGCGGGTCGTGGTTCGTCGAGCAAATGACCGATCAGATAGAGGCGCAAGCCGAAGAGATATTCGCAACCATCGACGCGATGGGCGATGGATCGATTCTTGACGGTGTCTTGCATGGCATCGACGAAGGTTTCTTCCAAGCTGCTATTGCCGATTCGGCCTACGAATACGAGAAGGCACTGAACACCGGCGATAGAGTCGTCGTTGGCGTCAACAAGTATGTCAAGGATGACGAGACGCCGCTCGATATCCTGCGAATCGGGAGCGAGATCGAGGCAGAGCATCGGGCTCGGCTGACCCGTCTCCGCGGCGACCGTGACGCGGCGGCGGTGGTCGTGGCTCTCGAGGCCCTCCGGGTCGGTGCAGCCGGCCAAGCCAACCTCATGGAGTTGATCGTCGATGCGGCGCGGGTGCGGTGCACCCTCGGTGAGATTGTCAACGCCATGAAGGATGTGTTCGGCGGATATCGGGAGCCGCCGCGTGTCTAGGAGGGTGGCAACCTCGCAGAGCTCGGTTGCTTGGGAGAATCCTGCGGATTCTCCAGCACGGAGGACCGGTCAGCAGCATCGATAGCTCACGGCGCCGGTAAACTCGCTGGCGCTTGTTGTTCACGGGAGACCCCAATTGTTGAAACATAAGATATTTGCTGCGGCCGCGGTGCTGGTGGTGCTCGGTGGCGCCTGCAGCGACGGTGAGGGGGCTGCCAGCTCGACGACGGCTGTTGCCGGGTCGTCAGACGAAGTTGTATTTGCGTCGGGATCGCTTCCTGAAACTCTTCCCGACACATTTCCGCTTCCGGTCGGTAGCTCAGTAGGAAGCACGATGGTGGTGTCTGCCACGGGCTTCACCGAAGTGATCGTGCGGATCAGTGCTGAGCAAGGGATCACTACCCAATTCTTTGAGCAGGGTCTGCGGCAGGCTGGGTTCGAGGTTGACAACTCAGCCGCGGTCGCGGAGGGCTGGACCATCGAGTTCAATCTCGACGGTACTAAGGGAGACATCGACATCACTGAGCCTGTTGAGGGAATCAGCCAGGCCGTGGTTCGTTACAACCTTCCGTAGAGCTACCGAGCTTGTGCTCTACGGTCAGGCGTAGACTGCCAACGTTGTAAGCAGAGGTATCCGGCTGCTGCCGGATCGCATTAGGAGAAAATCGATGGGTCGGCTGAAGCATTTTGGCGAACACAGATTCGTCGGTACCCGTGAGGACATGGTTGTCTACGACTGCGATGACGACGAGAACCTCCGTTTGCTTGAAGAGAAGGCGGCGGCTCTTGTCGGCTTGAATCTCATCCAGACTTTTGGCCCCGACGATCTCGCAGAAGCTCGCAACCGGGGGTTCAGTCCAGCGTGACTAAGTTCATCGACGCCCATGTCCATCCGCCGGTGCCCGCCTTCATCGAAGGGCCGATCGCACCGTACGTTGATGGTATGCGCCGGTACCTCGACGATTCGCTCGAGGTACAGAGTCCAGAGCAGCTGGCCGATTTCTATCGGTCACGGCAGGCCAAAGCGGTCCTTCTCGGCTGGAACAGCCTCCCCTCCAGCGGATATCGCTCGCTTGGCAACAAAGACATTGCGACATTGGTGGAGTCTGCTCCCGACGTGTTCTACGGGTTTGGTGCGGTTGCCACAGATGGCGGGGCGGGCGCCGTCGCCGGTGTGCATCAGGCGGCCCGGCTGGGCTTATCCGGCTTGTCGTTTCACCCAGCGGCGGAACAAGTAGTCCTATCCGAAAAAGATGGGCGCCAGGTTTGGGAAACGGCTGCCGAACACGGACTGGTTTGTCTCGTACACACTGGGTTCACCCGGCTCGGGGCAGCCCTTCCTGGGGGAGGAGGCGTCGGGCTGGAACCGGCTAGGCCGATTCATCTCGATCGCATCGCCGCTACCTACCCGGACCTGAAGATGATCCTGGCCCATACAGGTCCACTGTGGCTCGATGAGGCTCTTGCCATTGCGATCCACAAGAGCAACGTCCACCTGTGTCTGTCGGGAATCTCGCCAAAGGCAATGAGCCCCGAGTTACTTGACCTAGTCAGAGGGCCTCTGCACAACCGGGTCCACTTTGGCAGCGACTACCCGTTCGGGAATCCCGACGCCTGGCTTGCCGAATGGGAATCTCTGGGGCTGCCGGATGAGATCAGCCGCGCCGTGCTCGTTGACAACATCTCCGCACTACTCGCACGCTAGGCGGAGCTGTTCGGCCGGAACCGGGATGCCCAAGCCGGCGGCGAGAAGACAGGCGACTTTCTGTTCCCGGAAGTAGAAGAAGTGGTCGCTGCCCTTGAGCAGGTGGAGCGTTGCTCCCGCCTTTTCCGCGTACGCGACGACTTCCGCAACGGGGACAAGCTGGTCACGATCGCCGATGATGAAGGTCCGCGGTATCGGCAGCAGCGACTCTGGCTCGGGCAGCCGTTGGCTGGCATTGGGGCCGATACCGGGAGCGATGCCGACGTAGTTGTGTTGGGAACGGTCACGGGCGTGCCAGCGCAGGGCGGCGGCGGCGCCAAAGGACCAACCGGCAACACCAAACTCAAGGTCTGGAAAAGTCTCTTCTGCGCTGGCCACTGCGGCGGCGACATCATCGATCTCAGCGAGGCCACCGTCGTGGGAACCGGTCGATCGGCCCACCCCGCGGAAGTTGAAGCGCAACACCGCAACGGAACGGCTGACGAGGTCAGCAGTAATCGCCTCCAGCAAAGGAACGTTCATGGTGCCGCGGTGTAGTGGGTGAGGGTGGCAGAGCACGACCCCGCGCTGCGCGATCTCGGGAAGATCCCACCGCGCCTCGAGTTCAACTGATGACGAAACACTGATCGTTGTCATAAGCGGGTTGCCATCCACACGGCCGCGGCGATGAGGATGGCCAAGCCGGTGACCAGCGCTGCAACGAGGAGGTATCGGGTCTGCATAATCTGAGGATAGGGCGGATGCCGATGGTGGCCATGCGATGCGTTCTCTCTGTTCTTTGTGATCCAGCAACGCACTAGGCTCATTTCGGACCCGAATTCTCCTGCGGAGGCATGGTGTACGACGTAGTAATCATTGGTGGCGGACCGGGCGGCTATGCAGCCGCGCTGTATGCACACAACTTCGATCTGAGCGTTGCTCTAGTTGAAAAAGAGAGAGTCGGCGGCACCTGTCTGGTGCGTGGCTGTATTCCGGCCAAGGCATGGCTGAAAACGGCAGAGGTCTATGCGCATGCCAAAAAGGCGAGCGACTTTGGGGTCAACGTTGGCGAGCCGACTCTCGACTGGCAAGTGGCGCTCAACCGCAAGAACGGGATCGTTGACGGTCTCATCAAGGGTCTGGGCGGTCTGCTGAAACAACGCAAGGTGGACGTCATCGCCGGATACGGCAGGCTGGCTTCCGGCGGAGTTGAGGTAACGGGCGAAGACGGTCAGGTGCGGCGGCTGGAGGCGCGCAACGTGATTGTTGCCACTGGGTCCAAGCCGCGTTCAATCCCTGGGTATGAGTTCGACGGCAACCGTGTTGTATCAAGCCGGGAGGCCCTCGATTGGACCGAACGTCCCAACCGGGTAGCCATCATCGGAGCGGGTGCCATCGGAAGCGAGTTTGCTTTCATCCTGGGCTCAACCGGAGCTGAGGTCCATCTCTTCGAGATTATGGATCAGGTCCTTCCCGGTGCTGAGCCGGAGGCAGCGAAGGCTCTTACCAGGGAGATGAAGAAGAAGGGCATCAAGGTCCGCACCGGCGTCGGAGTCGGGCCCGCCGAGGTGCACGACGATCGGGTCGTCGTTCCGTTCGAGGGAGACTACGTCGAGGTCGACAAGGTGCTTGTCGCCGTCGGCCGCGCCGCCGTCACCGACGATGTCGGGCTCGAGACGACCAAAGCGCGGGTGGAGCGTGGGTTTGTGCACGTCGATCTGAACACCATGATGACCGACGAGCCAAACGTTTATGCGATCGGCGATATTGTCGCCGGCACCCCGCAGCTCGCCCATGCAGGGTTTGCCGAGGGTATCGCCGCCATCACTCATATCGCTACTGGTGAGGTCGGTCCCGTCGATTACAGAGCCATTCCTCTGGTTGTCTACACCGATCCTGAGGTAGCAGCGGTCGGTATGACCGAGGCCGCCGCCAGAGAAGCAGGCTACGACGTCGAGGTTCACGACCATGGGATGAGGGGCGTGGGGCGTGCCATTATCCAAGGTGAGGTGGGCGGTCTCGTCAAGATCGTCAACGAGGTTGACGGCCCCATCTTGGGAGCAACCGTTGTTAGCCCCTCCGCCGGAGAACTGATCCACGAGCTCATGTATGCGGTGGCGTGGGAGGCTCTCCCTGCCGAAGCGGCTGCCTTCATCCATGCGCATCCAACAATTTCAGAAGCGATCGGTGAGACGCTGCTTTCCGCAGCCGGTCGCAGTTTGCACTGAGTACGAGAGGAGACCGCATTCATGACAACCACTGTCACCATGCCACAACTAGGCGAGACCATCACCGAAGGAACGATCCTCAGCTGGGCCAAGAAGCCCGGAGAGGCTATTGCCGAAGATGAGGTCCTTCTCGAGATCTCGACTGACAAGGTTGACACCGAGGTCCCATCCCCGGTCGCCGGAATCGTTCTCGATATTCTTGTGCCGGAAGGCGAGACCGTTACCGTCGGTACTCCGCTGGTCGTCATCGGCGAAGCTGGAGAGGACGCGGCAGCCCCTGCCGCTGCGGTCGCAACAACAGCGCCCGTGGCGCAAGAGGCGTCAGCCCCGGAGCCAGCCCCGGAGTCCGTCGTTGCTGCGCCTGCTGCCGCCGCTCCTGAGCCTGCAGCCGCGCCGACCCCGGCCGCAACGCCGGTTGCCGCCGCCGATGGACCAAAACGGTCTGTGCTCTCGCCGGTGGTACGCAAGCTTGCAGCCGAAAACAACATCGACCTCTCGCTGGTCCCTGGAACAGGCGATGGGGGTCGGATCACCCGCAAGGATGTAAGTCGGTACATGGATACCCAGGCGGCAACGCCGCCCCCGCCACCCGCTGCACCCACCGCTGAGGTTACGTTTGAACCAGCGCCAGCTCCAGCGCCTGCGCCAGCTCCAGCTCCAGCGCCTACGCCGGCTCCTGCGCCAGCTCCAGCTCCAGCGCCAGTTGCCGCTCCGGCTGCGTCCGCACCAGAAGGCGAGCACAGCGAGGAAGCTCCGGCTGCGGTCGGACCAGATCGTGTCGAGCAGATGCCGCGTCTACGCAAGGTCATCGCTGACAACATGGTCAACGCCAAGCGCACCGCGGCGCACGTATGGACCTCAGTCGAGGTCGACTATGAACGGGTCGAACGGGTCCGCCAGCAGCACAAGGCGGCATGGAAGAGTCGGGAGGGCTACTCGCTGACCTATATGCCGTTTATCGCACGGGCAACGATCGATGCGCTCGCCGCCTATCCGGTTGTCAACAGTTCCTTCGATCTGGAGAACGGAACCCAGACATTCCACTCGGCTGTTGGGCTGGGGATCGCTGTCGACCTCAATGAGGGCGGTCTGGTCGTGATGAATATGCCCGGCGCCGATGGCCTGGCGTTGACTGGGTTGGCACGAGGGATTCGTGCTGTGGCCGACAAGGCACGCGCCGCCAAGCTCGAACTCGACGATCTGTCCGGCAGCACATTCACCATTACCAACCCGGGGCCGTTTGGGTCATTCATGTCGGCACCGATCATCAACGTTCCGAACGTTGCGATCTTGTCCACTGATACCGTCGCCAAACGACCCACCGTGGTCACTCAGGCAGACGGGTCGGATGCAATCGCCATCCGCCATATCGGCTACTTGGGTCTGACCTGGGATCACCGGGTCTTTGATGGCTCGACCGCAGTCCTTTTCCTCCGTCGGATCAAAGAGAACCTGGAGACCTGGGATTGGGATCAGGAACTGGCGTGATCCTTCCTGCCGGTCACGAGGCAGGTCGGGTGCGGGTGCGTTGGCTGGGGCGGCTGCCCTACGCCGAAGCGTGGGATCTGCAAAAGGCATTCTGGGAAGGTCGAGTTGGCGGTCGGAGCACTGACGACTATCTGTTGCTGCTCGAGCATCCTCACACCTACACAGTCGGCCGCAACGGCGATGGCTCAAATCTGCTCATCGATGACGATGAGCTGGCTTCTATAGGCGCCGAGATACACCACGTTGATCGGGGCGGCGATATCACCTATCACGGGCCAGGGCAGCTCGTCGGGTATCCGATTTTCGCTGTGCCCCGGCTCCCCAACGGGTTCGACATGGTCGGTCACGTCCGTCGCATTGAGCAAGCCATCATCGCTGCGCTCGCCGACCTTGGAGTGGCCGCCTGGGCGGAGCAGGGCCTCACTGGGGTGTGGACTGACCAGGGCAAGATCGCGGCCATCGGGGTCCGGGTTGCCAGAGGTGTATCGATGCACGGGTTTGCCATCAACGTGGAATCAGACCTCGAGTACTTTGGCAAGATCGTCCCCTGCGGCATCGCCGACCGCAAGGTCACTTCCCTCACCGAGGTCCTCGGTAGGCCCATCAGTCTGGAAGAGGTCGTCGAGACTGTTATCCCGCATTTTGAGGAAGCATTTGGCCATACCGGATCTGAAGTCCAGATGGCGGCGTTTGCTCGCGGCGCCGGGCGCGAGCCGTTTGCCATTGATGCCATGGTTTCGGCTGGCGTCTTCTCAGGCGGAATCAGCAACGAGGTCCCGATCACGATCAATGGTCTTCTCGCCGATGAGCCGGCGCGCCCCGATTGGATGCGAATCAAGGCAGACATCTCATCTGAGGGCTACCGCGAGATGAGACGCCTCATCCGGAACAAAGAACTGAACACGGTTTGTGAGGAGGCTGGCTGTCCCAACATCTATGAGTGTTGGTCACAGGGCACTGGGACCTTGATGCTGCTTGGCGACAAGTGCACAAGGGCGTGTGCCTTTTGTGAGGTGCAGACAGGGAAGCCGGGAGAGGTTGACGTCGGAGAGCCGCAGCGGGCGGCCGAAGCCGTCGCCGCCATGGGCCTCAAACATGCAGTTCTGACCTCGGTCAATCGCGACGACTTGGATGACGGCGGGTCGGGGATATTCGCACAGACCATCAACATGATCGGGGAACTGGTGCCTGGCTGTGATGTCGAGGTCCTCATCCCGGACTTCAAAGGCGACCAGGAAGCGCTGGAGACTGTGATGTTCGCCAAGCCGGCAGTGCTCAACCACAACACCGAGACCGTGCTTCGGCTACAACGTGAGGTCCGCACTGCGGCGAACTACGGACGTTCGCTCACGTTGTTAGCTCGAGCGAAGTGGATCAACCCTTCATGTACGGTCAAGTCGGGTCTTATCGTTGGGATGGGAGAGACCGAAGCAGAGATCATGTCGGCGCTTGCCGACCTGAGAGCGGTCGGCGTCGATCTGATAACGATCGGACAGTACCTCCGTCCCACCCCACGCCATCGGCGTGTTGATCGCTACGTTCATCCCGATGAGTTCGCCCGCTATGCCGCGGAGGGCTCCCGATTGGGGATTGCTCATGTCGAGTCGGGGCCCCTTGTTCGTTCTTCCTATCACGCTCGAGAGTCACTGGAGACAGCGCTGCAATGACAAGTTTTGACTACTCCGCCCGTATGGATCGGGCCCGTCGGGAGATGACGGACCGTGGTGTGGATGTCCTGCTGGCGTCCCTCGGCTCCGACCTTCCGTACCTGACCGGCTACCAGGCGATGCCCCTGGAGCGTCTGACCATGGCCGTTGTGCCTCGTGAGGGCGAACCCGTTCTTGTGGTGCCCGAACTTGAAGCTCCCCGCGTAGATCCAGTTCCCGGCGTGTTCAGCATCAAACCGTGGACAGAGACCGAAGACGTCATTGCCATCGTGGCGGCTCTTGTCGGTGCATCAAGGATCGCCATGATCGGTGATCACACCTGGGCAGTTTTCCTGCTGGCGCTGCAGGCAGCTCTGCCGGATACAGAGTTTCGCTCGGCACGCCCGCTCACTGAAGCATTGCGGCTAGTCAAGGAACCGGCCGAGATTGAGTTGTTGCGGCAGGCGGGAGCCTCGGCAGATGTGGTGGCCGGCCTGCTCGCCGTTCACACCTTCGAAGGCAAGACAGAAAGCCAGCTATCTCGTGAGGTTGCGGCGTTGCTGGAGGCGAACGGAACCGACGTCGCCGGGTTTGCGATTGTCGCTTCTGGACCCAACGGTGCGTCGCCCCATCACGAACCGGGGGACCGGGTTATCGGTGCTGGCGATGCCGTCGTCATTGATTTTGGGGGAACAGTTGCGGGCTACAGCTCCGACACCACGCGCATGTTTCATGTTGGGGAGCCGTCGGCGAAGTACCTAGAAGTTCATGAAGTGGTTAGGGCGGCCCAAGAAGCGGGTGTTGCCGCGGCTCGTCCTGGAGTCACTGCCGAGTCGGTCGATAGAGCCACCCGTGCAGTGATTGAAGATGCCGGATATGGCGAGTTCTTCATACACCGCACCGGACACGGGATCGGTCTCGACGGCCACGAGGATCCCTATATCGTTGCGGGCAATAGCCAGATTCTTCAGCCGGGAATGGCGTTTTCAATCGAGCCGGGGATCTATCTCCCCGGCGACTTTGGGGTACGAATCGAAGACGTCGTGGTCTGCACCAGCGACAGTGTCGAGCGAATGAATCAGTCACCACGACAGGTAGCCATCGTCAAATAGTCTCATCTAGTAAATGGCGTCTCGTTCTTAGGTGCGGGTAGCGACCTAGTGGCTACGCTTGCCTGGTTGAGATCCGATTACCCATGGAGGAATCGTGAAGAAGGACATTGAGCAGCTAGCAGTCGACACCATCCGAACGTTGTCGATAGACGCTATCCAGAAGGCCAACTCTGGCCATCCGGGCGCCCCGATGGGTATGGCCGATATGGCTGTGGTGCTCTGGAGTAAGTTCCTGCGGGTCGATCCGCAGAACCCGACGTGGGAGAACCGAGATAGGTTTGTTTTGTCCGCGGGCCACGCATCGATGTTGCTGTACTCGTTGCTACACATGTCTGGCTTTTCGATCAGCATTGAGGACATCAAGCAGTTCCGCCAGTGGGGTTCAGCGACGCCTGGGCATCCCGAGTTGGATATTGCCGCGGGTATCGAGCTGACAACGGGGCCGCTCGGCCAGGGCTTTGCTACTGGGGTCGGCATGGCCATCGCCGAGACGAAGCTCAGCGCCCGGTTTGGAAGCGATCTCATTAACCACCACACCTATGGTTTTGTGTCTGACGGTGATCTGATGGAAGGGGTGTCGTCGGAGGCAGCGTCTTTGGCTGGCCACCTCGGTCTTGGCAAGCTCATCTATCTGTACGACGACAACGGCATCACTTTGGTTGGTCCGACCAGGTGGTCGTACAGCGAGGATGCTCCGAAACGCTTCGAGGCCTACGGCTGGCAGACGATGACCGTCGACGGTCACGATCGTCCCGCTGTTGCGGATGCGATTGCTGCGGGACTCGCCGACGAGAGCCGGCCGACTCTGATCTCGTGCAAGACTCACATTGGATTCGGGAGCCCTTCCAAGCAGGACTCGGCTGCCGCCCATGGCTCGCCCCTCGGTGTCGATGAGATTGCTCTCGTCAAAGAGAACATGGGCTGGGATTACGAGCCGTTCCATGTTCCTAACGAGGTCTATTCGTTCTTCACCAACGCCCTCGATGATCACCGCCAGGAAGCGAGCGAGTGGCAGCGTGTGCTCGAGATGCAGCTGGCCAGTGACGAAACCCTGGCGAGTTCCTGGAAGAAACACTTCGACGCTGGGCCGATCTCTATACCGGTTCCCGAATACGAGGAAGGCTCCAAGGTCGCCACGCGTGCAATCTCAGGCGATGTGATCAACGGCTTTGCCGACGAGCGGCCGGATGTGGTGGGGGGCTCTGCCGACCTGGCCTCATCCAACAACACTTTGATCAAATCGTCAGGAAACTTCTCCGCACACGATCGTTCCGGCCGGAACATCAGATTCGGGGTGCGGGAGCATGCCATGGGAGCGATCGTCAACGGGATCACCGTCCACGGTGGCATGCGCGCCTACGGCGGCACCTTCTTGACCTTCTCGGACTACATGCGGGGATCGATTCGGCTGGGGGCCCTGATGGGTATCCCCAGCGTATGGGTCTTCACCCATGACTCGATCTTCCTTGGTGAGGACGGTCCGACGCATCAGTCGGTTGAGCACGTTTCGTCGCTCCGTGCCATTCCGAACCTGTGGGTGGTTCGGCCGGGGAATGCGGCCGAGGTCGCGGGAGCATGGGAACTAGCGCTGAACCGCACCGATGGCCCAACTGCGCTTATCTTGACCCGGCAGGGCGTTCCCACAGGAGACACCGCCTCTGTGCCCGTCGCCAAGGGTGGCTACATCGTGCGTGATGGTAGTGATGCCGTCTTGGTGGCGACTGGGTCCGAACTAGGCACTGCTCTTGAGGCAGCCGAGATCCTGCAAGGTGACGGCAAGTCGGTGCGGGTCGTCTCGATGCCATGCGTCGAAGCCTTCAAGGAGCAGGACGAAGGCTATCGGGCTGACGTTCTTGGTGACGGTTTGCCACGAGCGTCGGTTGAAGCAGGTGTGACTTACGGTTGGGGCGATGTCATTGGCGATGTTGGGCTTGCAATCGGGATCGATACCTACGGCGCTTCTGCCCCCGCAGGTGAGCTTGCCGAGCGATTTGGCTTGACCGGGGCCAAGGTTGCCGACAAGCTCGGTGCTTGGCTCGGATAGCCGGAACACTCGCTCACTGTGGATGTAACTCCGGCCCTCATTCTTGCGATGTGGACCGCGGGCGTAGCTGGCGGTGCCGCCATCGTCTCGTACTGGTCAATCGTTGGCCCAGGTTATGGCTGGCTGCTGTCTGGAGTGGTGGTGGTGATTGCGGGCGCTACCGCCTTCAGCGGCAACCTTGCCGTTGCTGCCATTGCCGTTGCGGCTGCGTTGGGGGCCGGTGTGTTGGCCAAACGCCACCGGTTAGCTGCCGCGCTATTTGGCGTCGCTGCGGTTACCCAGCTTGCGGTAGCCATGAACGAGGGGGGAGTCGTTCAGGCGGTTACTGGGACATTGCTGCTCGGTGCGATGACCAGCGAGATGTTGCTCGGCCATTGGTTTCTGGTCGATCCGCAGTTGCCACGGTGGGCTCTACAGCGTCTCGACCTGGCGGCCGGAGTGGGGCTGGGACTCGATCTGATCGTCGTCGCAGCCCTTGGTGCTTTCGGTGGCGGTGATGTTGTGATGATCGGCGCCATGGTGGCGCTGGTTGTCATGACCGGGTTGCTGGTGGCGGCTGTTTGGTTTTCGCTGAAGGAGCCTGGTTACTCCGGTGTGATGGCGGCGACTGGGCTCTCGTATCTTGGTGTGCTGACCACGTTTGGGGTTGTTGTGGTCGGCCGCCTCCTCCTCACGGGTCTGTAGGATCGGCGAGTGAAGATTTACACACGCAAGGGCGACGATGGTACGACCGGCCTCTTCTATGGGGGGCGGGTTCCCAAAGACTCGAGCGGTCCTGCTGCATACGGCGATATCGACGAGACTGGGGCCTGTCTGGGCATGGCGCGCGCTGAGACCGAACCCGGATCTGCTCTCAACGATGAGATTCTGCGACTACAGCGCAGTCTGTTTATTGTCGCCGCCGAGTTGGCAACTGCTCCCGAGAATCATCACAAGCTCGTCGATGGCGAGAGCAAGGTCACTGCATCGATGGTGAGCGACCTCGAGGCCGCGATTGATCGGATTGAAGACGAGCGGGGCATTCCTGCGGTCTTTCTGGTGCCCGGCGGTAACCGGCTCGGCGCCGCGCTCGATGTGGCCCGGGCCACCGCACGGCGCGCTGAACGAAACGCGGTGACCCACGTTCGACACGGTGGCTACGAAGAGAGCTTCGTGCTGCCCTACCTCAATCGACTTACGGATTTTCTCTTCATGCTCGCCAGGGCCGCTGAAGAGACCTGGACAACTAGCAAATAGGAGACGAATCCTTGATGGATATCAGCGTCATATCAGGCCTACAAGAGGCGACCGGAGACCTTCTCGTGTTGCCGGTCTATAAAGACCGGGCATGGGGCCCCGGTGCCGAAGAGATTGCCGAACAGCTTGGGGACTGGCTCGATGCCTATCTCGATGGCCTTGATTTCACCGGAAAGCGGGGCCAGGCGGCCGCCGTGCCCGGAACTGGTGGCTTTGGCCGCGTGTTGTTTGTTGGCGTTGGCGATGAGGTCGACGCTGATGCCCTCCGCAAAGCCGCAGGTGTGGCTGGTCGCGCCGCGATGCGATATGAGAAGGTGGTCACGACGCTCGCCCAGATCGAGATTGACGGGGCAGCCGAGGTCGTGACCAACGGGTTCCTCCTTGGCCAGTACAAGTTTGGCAAGTACCTGTCTGAGCCCAAGCCGTCGAAGACGGCCTCCTTGGTATTGGTCGGTGACGCTTCTTCCGACGACATTGACCATGGCCGGATCGTGGCCGAAGCCGTCGCCATGGCTCGTGACCTGGTCAACGAGCCCGCCAGCGGCAAGAAGCCAGAAGTGCTTGCCGGTATCGCAACGGACATGGCCGCGGAACTCGGCATCGACATCAAGGTATACGATCGTGACGAGATCGAAGCCGAGCGCTTCGGGGGCCTGTTTGCCGTTGCCTTGGGTTCAACTAATCCGCCTCGCATGGTGGTCATGAACTACAACCCCGAGGGTGCCACCAAGACGCTGGCCCTGGTCGGGAAAGGGATCGTCTTCGACAGTGGCGGTCTTTCGATAAAGCCTGCCTCGGGTATGGAGACCATGAAGACCGATATGTCGGGAGCCGCTTCCGTATTCGGGGCCGTACGTGCGATTGCCTCTCTCGGGGTAGCCGTCAATGTGCTGGCGATCACACCGCTAACTGAGAACATGACCGGCGGCGCAGCGCAACGCCCGGGCGATGTATTCAAGGCACGAAACGGAAAGACGGTTGAGGTCCTCAACACAGATGCTGAGGGCAGGCTCGTTCTTGCCGATGGCCTGTCGCTGGCGGCTGAGGCCAAGCCTGACCTCACCATCGACATTGCGACTCTCACCGGGGCGTGTGTCGTTGCCCTGGGTCCGAGCATCGCCGGTCTATTCCCTTCCGATGATGAGGCGGCGGCGCAGGTCGAGGCCGCGGCACGTCGAGCTGGCGAGAAGGTATGGCGGATGCCGGTCGAGCCAGACTATCGATCGAAGCTCGATTCTCCGATTGCCGACCTCAAGAACATCGGCGACCGGTACGGGGGAGCGATCACCGCCGCCCTGTTCCTCGAAGAGTTCACC
>JASJHC010000029.1:0-2845 GCA_033791245.1 Acidimicrobiia bacterium
AGCCGTGATGCACCTCGACACCGTCTTCACGATGGTGGATGTGGCGACCTTCAACGTATTCCCCGGTCTCCTGGAGCGGATCGATGTTCACGTGATCACCGCCGACGACGACGCCAGTCTCACAGTGGCGAAAGCCGACGGACTGGAGAGCGCCCTTAAATCGACGTTGCAGCTAGATGAAGTCACTTTCGTTTCGACAGGTGGAGATGCCATCGGCCAGTTACGCGAGCAGTGGGACGACGGCAACAACACACTGGCCATCGAGCCGGGTGTTGTCATTGCGTATCAGCGCAACCAAGAAACCAACAGACGGCTGCGTGACGCCGGTATTGAGGTCCTTGAACTTGATGCTTCCGAACTGTGCCGTGGTCGGGGCGGGAGTCGGTGCATGACCCAACCCGTTCTCAGGGATCCGTTGGGATGACGGTCGAACAGATGAAGATTCCCGAGCAGATTTACTCGGCGATGGCGGCTCATGCACAGTTCTGTTATCCCGAAGAGGCCTGCGGTTTGTTGGCTATTGACGGTGCCCATGCCTTGCGCATGGTGTATGCCACGACGAACGTCGACAGATCGAACATCAATTTCACCGTATCCCCTGAGGAGCATTTTGGTGCGATCCGCCATGCCGAGAGCTGCGGATGGCAGATTGCAGGCTCGTTTCATTCCCATCCCGATTCGGCTGCGTTTCCCTCAGCGCATGACATCGCCGGGGCACTAGATCCGGAATGGCTCTATGTAGTAGTTGGGCTGGCGAATGGGATTGCAGACGTGCGTGGCTATCGGATCCGGGACGACGCCGTCTCTGAGGTAACCCTCGTGGAGACGTCGTGACCACGCCGGAGCGGTCCGACCATCTCACTATGTATGGCCTCGTCGGGGTAGCGATGCTCGTGGTCGTCGGTGTGTTGATCGCCGCATCCTTCTCAGTGATATCTGGCGGCTGGATGTTGACTCTGGGAGGATTGTGGTTGGCGGCAGCGGTGGCAGGGGCGGCACTGTGGAAAAAGACCGTGTGGATTTCTCTGCTGGCCTCCATCATCCTGTCAGCAACGTGGATGACCGTCTTCTTTGGGAGCCGATGAGGTTATGCAACTAGACGTACTGGGCAGTTCGGGCACATATCCGACAGCTGACCATCCAGCATCGGGCTATCTCATCAGCCACGCCGGTACCAACATCCTGTGTGATGTCGGGTTCGGAGTGTTCGGAGAGTTGATGCGGCGCACCACCCCCGATCAATTGGATGCGGTGATTGTGTCGCATCGTCATCCGGACCACTGTGCGGATTTTCTCGCTCTCCACCACGCGCTTGCCTACGGACCGTTTGAGCGGCGGGGCCTGCCGGTTTTTGCGGCGCCGGGTGTCGCCACCCGCCTGGCGGACTTCGTCGGAGCGGGAGAGGGCCACGTCTTGTACGACATCTTTGATTTCCATGAAGTCGGCGAGAACAATCACGTTGTCGTTGGTTCCATCGACGTCCGATTCGCAGTGACCGCACATTCTGTTCCCACCATCGCGACGCGTTTTGAGGCCGGTGGGCGCTCGCTGGCCTACTCAGCAGATACCGGACCCGGTGGTGGGTTCCCCAAGCTGTGTCGCGGAGCATCGGTCGTTCTGGTCGAGGCCTCAATCCCGGGAGAGCGTGACGATCACCAGTTCGCTCACCATCTGACTGCCGGAGAAGCTGGCTCAATTGCGAGGGAAGCAGAGGCTGAGGCGCTGATTCTGACCCACCTGCGTCCTACTCTGGACAAACAGCAGTCAATCCGTGAAGCACAAGCCGAATACACCGGTCGAGTGGCGGTGGCTGCTCCCGCCGATGTTTATCAAATCTGACAAAACGAATCGAGGAAGACAATGAGAGACGACCGCAAAGTCGACGAGCTTCGTCCCGTGGTGATGCATCGTGGCTACACCGAGATGACGCCGGGATCGGTCTTGGTCGAGATGGGGAGGACCCGGGTGCTCTGCACGGTGTCGATCGAACAGGACGTCCCTCCGTGGATGCGGGGGACCGGCAAGGGCTGGGTTACCGCTGAGTACTCAATGCTTCCTGGTTCCAGCAGGGAGCGGGTGTCGCGCCGATCGATTAGCGGTGGCCGCACCAAGGAGATCCAACGTCTCATCGGACGCTCGTTGCGGGCCGCGGTCGACGAGAAGGCAATGGGCGAGCTGATGGCGCGTATCGATTGCGATGTGTTGCAGGCGGACGGCGGCACTCGTACTGCGTCGATTACGGGCGCCTGGGTCGCCCTCGCAGACGCTTTCGACAAGCTGGTTGAAGATGGCGTTCTCGAAGCGTCGCCGATCGTTCAGCACATCGCCGCCGTCTCTGTGGGTGTGGTTGATGGTGAGGTTCTGCTGGATCTGGAATACAAAGAAGATGTCAACGCCGACACCGACTGCAACGTGGTCATGACCGGTGACGGCAAGTTTGTCGAGGTGCAGGGAACTGCGGAAGGCGTGTCGTTCGACCGCGACGAATTGGACCGCATGCTAGATCTCGCCTCGTCTGGAATCACGACTCTTGTCGGGTTGCAGAAGACAGCCAGGGCCTAGCCGGTGGACTTGTCTCGCCTGGTGATAGCATCGAAAAACGAGCACAAGATCGAGGAAATCCTCGACGTACTCGGCTCGATCGGCCTTGACGTCGAATTGATACGCGATGCTGAGTGGTCCGACGTTGAGGAGACGGAGCCGACCCTGGAGGGCAACGCCCTCTTGAAGGCGAGGACCGTTCGTGCGGAGACTGGGCACGCGGTTATCGCCGACGACACCGGTCTTGAGGTTGATGCTTTGGGCGGGGCGCCAGGGGTGCGGTCCGCTCGGTTCTCAGGTGCCG
>JASJHC010000030.1:0-5942 GCA_033791245.1 Acidimicrobiia bacterium
AGCGGCGGGTGGACCATCGAGTGGCGGGGGATCCCGGGTGGCGACATCCCCGGTGGGGCTGGGTACAGGCCTTGTCGAGGCTGCTTGCCATACAGCAGCTGGAACGACACCACTATTACCCTTCGGCTATGGGCTCGAAGAATGAGCCGTGAGAGATTCATCATCAAGAAGCACCTAGGAGGTGTCCGTAGTGAAACTGGCAATTAACGGGTTCGGCCGCATCGGAAGAGCGGTGTTTCGCATCATCGCCGAGCGACCGTCGTCCGGCATCGAGATCGTGGCCGTCAACGACTTGGCTGCCGATGACAAGCTGGCCCATCTGCTCAAGTACGACACGGTGTTCGGGAGGTTCCCGGGTGACGTCGCTGTCGCGGATGGGGTCATGTCTGCGGGCGGTCACACAGTCAAGATGCTCGAGGAACGTGATCCGGCGCAGCTCCCCTGGGAGGAGCTCGGAGTCGACGTGGTCGTAGAGTCGACCGGCGTGTTCCGTACCCGTGAAGCGCTCAACAAGCATCTGGCGGCCGGCGCCAAACGAATCGTGCTCACTGTTCCGTCCAAGGATCCGATCGATGCAACGGTTGTCCTCGGCGTCAATACCGAAGATCTGACGGGTGACGCCAAGATCGTGTCGAATGCCTCGTGCACCACCAATGGCCTGGCACCGGTGGCCAAGGTGTTGAACGACGCCTTTGGTATCGAGAGCGGAATCATGACGACGGTGCACGCGTATACCAACGACCAGGAGGTCGCCGATACGCCGCACAGCGACATGCGGCGAGCCCGCCACGCTGCCGAGAACATCATCCCGACCAGCACCGGTGCGGCCAAGGCGATCGGTCAGGTCATTCCTGCGCTGGACGGCAAGCTCGACGGGATGGCCATGCGGGTTCCGGTTCCTGATGGATCAATCGTGGATCTGGTCGTCACGCTGAACCGCGATGTCACCGTCGAGGAGGTCAACGCAGCAATGAAGGCTGCGGCCGAAGGCGAACTCCGGGGGATCCTTGAGTACACCGAGGACCCGATCGTGTCGTCTGACATCGTCGGCAACCCGGCATCCAGCATCTTCGATTCCCAGTTGACGAAGGTCATCAACGGCAACATGGTCAAAGTGGTCTCGTGGTACGACAACGAGTGGGGATACTCCAACCGCGTCGTTGATCTACTGGTAATGATGGCCAAGCAGGCATAGCTACCTTCATGAGAGTCTGGCGTCCACCGCCGCCGTATACGGCGCTGGTGGACGCCAGACGCATTGGGGAGCGGCTAGGCCGATCTCTCCTTGACGATTTTCGGGATGCTGATCCGCCGGATGGCACGCAGCCCTGGCACCTGGGAGATCAGGGCGACCACAATGATCGCAAGCGATGCCCATACGAACGTCGACGGGCGTATGTACAGGTTCATCGTGAACAGGTCGCTTGAGAAGCTATCCATTGCTGACTTGGCAGCCAGGTAGCCAACGACCAGCCCGATAGGGATGCCCATTGTGGCTACCAGCATGTTCTCGGCCGTGATGTACCGCGAGATGCTGCGCCGCTCGGTGCCGACCGCAAGCAGCGTCGCCACTTCTCGAGTCCGTTCCGCGATGTTGACGCTCATCGAGTTGAAGATCAGGGCAAAAGCCATCGCACCACCGAACACCAACATGACGCCAACAAACGCATAGAACAGAACCATGTACTTCTGCACCATGTCGTACAGCACATTGGCATCCTCGAAGGCGGCAACCTGTGGCAACTCGGTGATCGTGTTGCGCAAAACGCTGGAGTCGACACCGTCGCTGTATATGAGCAGCGCTGAAGTCGCCGGCAGGGGAGCGCCGGTCAGCGCTTCTGCTTGGCTGCGTGCCATGTATGCCATCGTGCCGAGCGGTTCGTCGACAAAGGCAGCCACCGCGTCGGTGACCGTGACGCCACCCGCCAGGGTCAGCTCGACGGTGTCGCCCACGTTGATGTCAAGTAACCCTGCGGTGGCTTGGCCGAGAACGATCCCCGTATCCGGGAGATCGATCCATCCCTCAGTCACGGACAGGAGACGATGCATCTCCGACTGATCATCGAGAACCAGGAGGGCAGACTCGTAGTGCTCTCCGTTTGCCGCTATTGACACTGGCACGGTCAGTGCGGGTTCTGCCTGGGCAACCCCCTCGACATCGAGGAGTGCAGCAACGTCGCCGGTGGAGGCTGGTTCTGCAAAGTGTACGGTCGCATCTTCCTGCTGTATTTGGATGAACTGACGATCCATCAGGTTCTGGATCGTGTCGATCATTCCCCACGAGACCAGGACAAGCATCAGTGACAGGACCACACCGATGATCGTGTAGATCGTCCGTCGTGGGTTTCTCCCGACACCACGCAGCACCATCTTCCAAGCCGCTGGAACCTTCCGCAACGGCGGTACGAATCGTTCGAGGAGGCTGATCCTTCCACCTCCAGCCGGTGTTTCGCCGCGCATGGCCTCGGCAGGCGACACCCGCGAGGCAACCAACGCCGGGGCTAGTGCAGCCAGCAGGCTCGCAACAAGCCCGAACAGCACCGCACCGATCAGCGTTGCCGGATAGAAGTCCACGACGGTCACTGGGATGGCGAGAATGCCGGTGTACATACGGGTGATGGCGCGGGCTATCAGAACGCCAACGATGGCGCCGGGTATCGATCCAACCAATCCCGGGATCAGCCCGTAGCCGAGGTAGTGGCGCAGGATCTGACGGCGAGTGAACCCGTTCGCAACAAAGACTCCGATGTTGGGCCGTTGCGAGTGGACGAGGCGGCTGATCATCACATAGGCAGCCATGGCCGCGGCGGCGAGGAACATCATCGGGAAGAACAGAGCCATCTCCTCGAATCCCTTGAGATCCTCGGACAATGCGGCATTGGATGGCTGCTCTTCCCTGGTGAAGATGCTCGTGGCGCCGAGCGAGCGGGCTTCAGTGGCGATGGCGAGCTCAGCTTCTTCGTCCGGTTCTCCACCAGTGTTGTAGATGATCACCTCGTTTGGTCCACCACCGGCGAGGGTCTGGGCAAGCGGTTCTGAAGTGAAAACCACACCAAAGTTGTCAGGGGTGGTGATGATCTCTTGGCGGTTGCGTGCCGGCCAGATGTATTCCGGTGAGGCAACAACGCCGCGCACTTCGACCGTCTGCCACTGTGTCCCCGACAGGATCTCGAACGAGTCTCCGGGAGTAAGCGCAAAGTGGTCCGCCATGTGCTCTTCGACAAGCACACCGGTCGGCTCGGTCGGCGACAGATATTCACCGGTCAGAACCTCAACCTGATTTACGTTGGGCTGGGTATCTACAGGAAGACCGATCGCTCGGCCCAGCAGCTTGGTGTCGCTGACGCGGAACGGGACATCAGAGGTTGTCCGCGTATTGGCGTACGCGACGCCATCTGTCTCCAGGGCGGAGTCTGCGATTGCCTGAGTGTCTCCGCCGGCAACGGTCAGGTTGGCAAACTGGTATTCGATTGCCGTCGAGTCGTAAGAGGCCTGAAGGTTCTGGAACGAGTCATAGCTCGCACCAAACATGGTCACGCCAAGAAATATCGTGAGTGTGATCGCGATGAACTGCGGACGGTGCCGTCGGATGTCGCGCATCAACTTGCGGTGGAGTGGTCTCACCATGTCAGCTCGGTTGCCGCAACGGGATCCTCGTTTCGCACGTCATCGACTATCTCGCCAGAGCGCAGCTTCAGAACCCGGTCGGCCATGTTGCCAATGGCGGCGTTATGGGTAACCAGCAACACCGTTTGGCTGAGCTCGCGGCTGACTGTTCGCAGGAGGTCGAGGACCATGCGGCCCGTCTCGAAATCAAGTTCGCCGGTTGGCTCGTCGCAGAGCAGGATCGGTGGCTCCTTGACGAGAGCGCGGGCGATAGCGACACGTTGTTGCTCTCCACCCGACAGCTGAGAAGGGAAGTGGGTCACGCGATCGGCGAGGCCGACTCGCTCGAGTACCGCGGCGGCTCGTTCTGCGCCGTTGTCGGCAGTGAGATCGGCTACGAGTTCCACATTCTCGAGAGCGGTGAGAGTCGGGATCAGGTTGAAGAACTGGAATACGAAGCCGACGTTCTCACGCCGGTACTTGACCAATTCGTCGACGCCGAGTCCATCGAGGTCAACTCCGGCGACCTCGATTCGACCGTCGGTTGCGTCATCGATGGCGCCGACAAGATTCAACAGGGTGGTCTTGCCCGAGCCCGATGGTCCCAGGATGGTCGTGAACTCGCCTTGGGGGCTGGCCAGGTCGATGTCTCGGAGTGCGTCTACCGCGGTGTGTCCTTCGCCGAAGGTCTTCCAAACTCCGGCCATTGTGATGGTCATTTGGTTTTCGCTTTCTTGTCCGTTTGCGGTGCCAGACCGGTGAAGGCCAGTTCAATTTGGCGGTCGATCTGGGCTTGGATGTCGGCAGGGGAAAGGTCGTCGAGGCTGATGAACATGAAGAGCTGGAGAACGAAGCCGGAGAAAACCTGCATCGCGGCTTCGTGAGGCTGAACCCCGGGACTTAGGTCGTCGGCGAAGTGAGCGAGCAGCGCCATCATCTGGCCGAGTAGCTGCTCGTCCAAGGCCGCCAGCTCGACTGTGAGTTCCCGGCCGCCGCGACGCTCAAATGCAGCGCCCAACAGTTCGCGGAGGAACTTCGGGTCCCAGGCCAGCAGGCCGTCGGCGTAGATCCGATTGAGGCGTTGCGTCGCTTTCACAACACTGAGACCGGGGTCGGCGAGCACGGCTTCACCTGCAGCAATCATCGCAGCGGTGTCATCTTCGACACCGGCCATCAGGAGAGCGCTCTTTGAGCCGAAATAGTTATAAACGGTGGCCACGGAAACGTCGGCTGCGGTAGCGATGTCCTCCATCGTTGTCGCATCAAGACCGGACTCGGTGAACAGACCGGCGGCAGCGGCAATGATGCGATGCCGGACTTCCTGCTTCTTGCGATCTCTCAGTCCGGTCATGCCACTCCTAGAAAATCTATAGTGACTCTAAGTTTAGAGAATCTCTAAGATTATGCAAGACGCGCTGAAAAAAGAGCTTGGGGGGGTATCTTCAGCTGCTGAGGTGCGGAGCTGCCATCTCGTGGTCATCGACTGCAACTGCAAAGTGCAGGCTGTCGCCGTTCGCATGAAGCAGGTACATCGCTTCTATGTTGATATTGGCGTCGGCAAGCTTCTTGGTAAGGCGAGCCAGCGCATGTGGTTCGTCCTTGATGACCGTTTCGATGACGCGCTGCTCTTC
Source organism: Acidimicrobiia bacterium (assembly GCA_033791245.1). Taxonomy (GTDB): domain Bacteria; phylum Actinomycetota; class Acidimicrobiia; order Spongiisociales; family UBA5794; genus JAAETI01. The sequence continues at coordinate 5,238 of JASJHC010000030.1, forward strand.
GAAGCGGACGCCAGCATCGGTGAGGACGCGGCGGGCGATTTCGACATCTTTGGCCATAAGTCTCACCATGGAATCGTCTCCGTGGGAGAACAGGGCAAGGGCTTCGATGTGGACTCCGGCGGTGGACAGCTTGTCGGCGAGGGCGGCAAATTGTCCTGGACGATTGGACATGTGAACCGTGAACTCTGTCATGACCACAGCCTACGCCTTTCTCGGTCCGACCGGGAATCCTTGTCAGCTGTTTTCGGCTACTTCTTGTTGCGTTTCTTCTGTTCGAACAGATCGAACGTATGTTCGATACAATGGCTGCCCATGGTTCGATACGCAGAGCTTCATTGCCACACAAACATGAGCTTCCTCGACGGTGCTTCTCACCCCGCCGAACTTGTTGCGCTTGCCGCGCAGCTGGGATACACCGCGCTTGGCGTCACCGATCACGACGGTTTTCGAGGCGCGGCGAAAGTCCACAATGCCGCCCGCGAGATCGGTATGCCCATTGTCTACGGCACGGAAGTGGGTATGACGAAGGCCCCCCTACCCCCGGCTGACGCCGGGCAAGGAACTCGCAGAGTTCCCACTTTCCCCCCAGAGGGGGGACTGACGGACCAATCGGTTCCACAATCAGTCCCCTCCTCGGGGGAAAGGTACCGCAGCGACGAAGTCGCTGTGGTAGGGGGAAACCATCGGCGGGGGCGGGTCAAGCGA
>JASJHC010000031.1:0-10524 GCA_033791245.1 Acidimicrobiia bacterium
CATCGCCAGTTCCAGGACGGTCCCCCTGCTTCTTGCGTACACAGCGCCGGTCTTGCGACGTCATGTACGCAAGAACCAGACACACCGTCATCCCTGCCGTTCCTGCGTATGTTACGCCGGTATTTCGGCGCGAGATACGCAAGAACACGGAGCCGCAGCTCACCTTGCGAATCGCCCAGGAACTCGTCGCAGCCGAGGTCTCCTAGTCCCAGAGGGATTCCAGGACGGCAGCGACTGTGTCCTTGCCCGCCACTGACGACACGGCGCCACTCTCTTCAACCGGGACCCCAGCCACTACAGGATCAAAGTGCTCGGTCACAGGGGTGAGGAACCGGCTGGGGACTGCGTAGCTGTGCCTGCTGTCGCCACCAAAGCGTCTGTGATAGAACCGCTGCGGAAAGGAAACAGAGAGATGGTCCTTGGCCCGGGTTAGCGCTACGTAAAGCAACCGACGTTCCTCGTCGACACCACCCGGCTCATTGAGAGCCATATCGGAGGGGATGTTGCCGTCAGCCGCATGGATCACATGAACGACCGGCCACTCTCCGCCTTTCGCCGAGTGGACGGTGCTGAGGATCAGATAGTCGTCGTCCAGATGGGGAGGGCCGACCTCTGTCGTGGAGTGTGGCGGATCAAGTGTTACCTCAGCGAGGAAGCGGGTGCGGTCGCTGTAGCTACCGGCGATGTCACGAAGCTGGGCAAGGTCGGCAACTCGTACTGCGGCATCGTCATAACTGCGCTCGATTACGGACTTGGCAAATGGGGTGAGCCGTTCAATCTGGGCACCGGGATCGAGTGAGGCCGTACTGCAATCTCCGAGAGCGTCCTGGAGCTCGACAAGGAATGGTCGGGCCTCGGCGACAACCGGGAACGAGGTTTCGCAGAACTGACGTACTGGAGGCTCGTTCGACTCGGTTAGGTCGGTCATGATGCGACGAGCCGTCGCTGGGCCGACCCCAGGGATTAGCTGCAAGACCCGATGCCAGGCCAACTCGTCGCGAGGATTGTCGAGGATGCGCAGCATCGACATGAGGTCTTTGACGTGAGCGGCCTCGAGGAACCGCAATCCGCCGAATTTCATGTATGGGATCTTGCGGCGGCTCAGCTCGATCTCGAGACCGTCGCTGTGGTGTCCGGTGCGGAACAAGACCGCCTGATCCTGCAGCGGCACGCCCAGCTCCCTCATCTCGAGAACCCGATCACAGACCCAGTCTGCTTGTGCCGCCTCATCGGTGCAGGTGACCAGCGAGGGACGAGGACCTGAAGCCCGGCTTGACCACAGTGCCTTGGGGAATGTGTCCGTTGCTTGGGCGATCACGGCGTTAGCGGCCGCCAAGATCTCTGGCGTGGACCGGTAGTTCTGCTCCAACTTGACCACGGTGGTCGAGGGAAACACCTCGGGGAACTCCACCATGTTGACGACAGACGCCGCCCGGAACGAGTAAATCGCCTGGGCATCGTCGCCAACCACGGTCACATTGCCCCGCTCTCCACACAACATCTGGAGAATGTCTGCCTGAATCTTGTTGGTGTCTTGATACTCATCGACCAGCACGTGATCAAAGAGCCCACGGATCGACCCACCCTGCGGCGACTCGAGAAGGGCCCGCCAGTACAGAAGCAGATCGTCGAAGTCGACGACATTGTGTTTGCGTTTCCGTGCCGTATAGAGACGGAAGATCTCTTTCAGCTCCTCGTCATGGTCGCGGCACCAGGGGAATCTCTCGTCAAGGACGGTGGTGAGCTTTTCTTGCGCATTGACCGCTCTCGAGTAGATGGCGGCGATGGTCTCCTTACGTGGAAATCGGGTCTTGCCCTCTGCAAATCCAGACTCGGCGCGCAGCAACCCAAACAGACCGGAGGAGTCGCTTTGGTCGAGGACGGTGAAACCATCCTGTAGACCTACGGCGGTTGCATGACGCCGCAACAGACGATTGGCAATGGAATGGAACGTGCCACCCCACACCCTCCCGGTGGCTTGCTGGTTCACGAAACCCCCGGCACGGCGCAACATCTCCGCGGATGCCCGCCTGGTGAAGGTCAGCAGCAGAATTCGGTCGGGCGAAACACCATCGTCAATGAGCCGAGCAACCCTGCTGGCGAGTGTTCTGGTCTTCCCGCTCCCGGCGCCTGCAATGACCAGCAGCGGACCCTCGTCGTGGAGAACTGCCACACGTTGCTCGTCGTTGAGCCCCTCGAGCCAGCCCGGAGTTTCGGGTATTGATGCGAACATGTGTTCGATACTACTCCACAGTTGCCAACACGGGCGGTTAGAACCGGTCCCGGTTGACCACGACCCGCTGGTGGGTGCCGTGGGCAACGGTCTCATCACCCTCGGTCACCGTGAAATTGAAGCTGAGCTTGCGCCCGTCCACCGCGACAAGCTTGACGCTGGCGGCCACCACCCCACCTACGGCAGTCGCTTTCACATGATGCAAGTCTGCGTGGATGCCAACCGATGTCTTATCAGGGCCAAGCTCTTCACCAATAGCCATGACAGCAGCCTGCTCGGCAAGGGCCAGCACGCGTGGCGTGGCCAGCACGGGCACGTCACCCGACCCATAGGCAACGGCTGTGTCAGAGTCGCCGACGACGAGGGTCACATGTGCAACTGATCCGATCATGTGCACTGACGATAGCCCTCGCAGTTGTGGCTACCGTGAGACGCCAGACGTGGAGGTATCCAATGGTCAAGCTTGATCGCACAGACGACGTTTTTGTTCTCACCATGGACAATGCAGAGAACAGGATGAACCAGGAGTGGCTCGATGCCATCAACTCGGCCCTCGATCAAGTCGATGAGTCTCCCGATCCTCTGGCTCTCGTGACCACCGGCCACGAGAAATTCTTCTCAAATGGCCTCGATCTCGAATGGATTATGGGTTTAGGGGTGGATATGCCCAGGTTCGTGGCAGATGTCGAGCGGCTGTTTGCCCGGGTCCTGGGTGCGCCCTACATCACCGTGGCTGCCTGCAACGGACACACATTTGCGGCGGGAGCGATGCTGGCCCTGTGTCATGACTTCCGGGTGATGCGATCGGATCGGGGCTTCTTCTGCCTACCGGAGGTCGACATCAAGATCCCGTTCACTCCCGGCATGAATTCACTCATCACCGCTCGCATGCCCGCCACTTCTGCCCATCAGGTCATGGTGACGGGGAAACGCTTTGGCGGTAGCGAGGCAGAACGCCTTCACATCGTCGACAAGGCTGTCGCCGCCGACGATGTCTTACCAACGGCCATCGCCATCGCTGCCGAGCATGCCGGCAAGGACCGCAACACCCTGGCGACCATCAAAGAGCGGATGTATGAGGAAACCATCCGGCTTCTTCAGAACAGCGCCGGCACGCAGCCCGCTTAACGATGCACCCGATCGATCGCATTGCCGCCGTGATGATCAGGCGTGGCCCAGAGCGGCTGCGTATCTTCCCTGGTGGCTGGGGCGAGCAAGAGGATGTCGACCAGTTGGACGACGTCACCACAGTGCAGACCACCCCACCGGATCTGGATATCTCATGGTCGCCAACCAAACATCTTGGCGACCGCACGATTCGTGACGGTCGGTTTGGCGCCATCACCGATGTCCCCATCGCCGCCCGCACGGCCACAATTCGAATCATCGAACCGGCTGGAGGGAGCAAACGACTCTGTCTCCTGATGGCGGCCTGGAACGACCACGGCTACGACACCCGCCAGCAACTGGCCGACGAGTTGGTGCCGCGAGGCATCGGCAGCCTTGTCCTCGAGATCCCCTACTACGGCACCAGACGCTTGGTTGGGCCCGATGAGCAGCCGATCCAGACTGTCGCCGACTTCGCCCGCATGGGACTTGGCGCCGTCAACGAAGGGCGCGCTCTGTTGCGGCACTTTCGCCCCAACTACCAGATGGGTGTCTCCGGATACTCAATGGGCGGCAATATCGGTGCGTTGGTAGGAGCGGCAGCCGGCTTCCCGGTGGCGATGGCGCCACTGGCAGCGTCGTACTCGCCCGGCCCGGTGTTCCTAGACGGCGTGATTAGCAACGGAATTCAGTGGCAGGCACTCGGCGGGCGGCAACAAGAAGACCGCCTGCGTGCGGCACTCACCGCAGCCTCAGTCCTGCGGCTCCCCGTCCCCCCGTGGGCAGATTCGGCGGTGCTTGTTGCGGCAAGGGGCGATGGCTTCATCCCGACATCGGCAGTTGAGCAACTGCATCACCATTGGACAGGGTCGGAGTTGCGCTGGCGCCCTGGCGGCCATGCCACGTTGTTGTGGCGACAGCGGGGTGTTCTCGCCGATGCAATCAGCGACAGTTTTGACCGGGTCGCGGGCTAGTGGTGTTTCGCAGGAATAGTGTCTGGGTTCTGCGACGTACCGCTAACGCTCCAGTCGCTCCTTAAGCCCGTTGTCGAGCGCAACCGCATTGGCCATCCTGACCGGTGTTATCGAGACCAATCCTTCGTCTAGGGCGGCGAGGTCCGATCCGGCAAGTTCACCGTCGACATGGAGCACGCCATCAAAGCTGTGCCGATAGCTGCCGTCCGTCCCCGAGAAAAGCGCCCCGTACCTCGTCCTGGCGATACCGGTAACGACCCGACGAGTATCGAGTGAGGCCTGTGCTGGAAGATTCACCGACAGCGCATCGACCGAGGCAGGGATCCCGGTATCGAGAACGACCTCCACAATGTCGGCTGCGATCGCGGCCAGTCTGGTCCACATCTCGATGGCGGCGTTGGTGTGGACCCAGCTCACCCACTGTTCCCAGTCCCCCTCCGACATTGCCGAGAATGCAATACCTCCAACACCGATATTGGATGCTTCGACAGCTGCACCAAGCGTCCCACTCCCCGTCGCAAACGCGGTTCCTTTGTTGGCGCCGATGTTGATACCGGACACAACCAGATCCGGTGGCGAGTCGAGTACACCGAAGGCCCCTACATGCACACAGTCGGCGGGGAAGCCGGCGACCGACCACATCTCGATGCCGTCACGTTCGACCCTGGTGGCACGGACTTCGTCAACTCTGGAAATTGCCTTGCCGATCCAACTCCGCTCGCTGTTGGGCGCAGCTACTGCAACCTTGCCAAACCGACTCATTGCTTTGGCGAGCGGCACCAGGGCGGGGGCGTTTATGCCGTCATCGTTTGTAATCAAGATGGATGTCATGACCCCACCCTAATCTCCGGGAATATTCTTAGTGCATTGTTACTTGTAATCTGAGTCTGTATGACTTAGATTACATATAGACGTTAGAAACAGATCCCTAACTGGAGTCCAATGATGAACCTGGTACGTTTTGACCCCTTCACCACAATGCGTGACTTTGACCGCCTTCTCGCCGCAAGCGAACGACCCTCAAGCGGGTGGATACCCAGAGTTGATGTCCTCGACCAGGACAACAACCTCGTGGTGCGCACCGAGGTTCCCGGGATCGACCCCGAGACCATCGACGTAACCGTCGAAGGCGGCACGCTCACCATCAAGGGCTCACGTAGCTTCGAGGCAGAAGAAACCGAACAGAACTACCACCGCAAGGAGATACTCGAAGGCTCATTCGAACGGACCATCCGGCTGCCCAAAGGCATCGACTCCGAAGCAGTCGCCGCCACGAGCAAGGATGGAATCCTCGAGATCAGTATTCCCAAGCGACCCGAGATCTTGCCCCGCAAGGTATCGGTAGAGATTCAGCGCTAGCCCCTCTCCCTTCCCCCTCCAGCTAGTGCTGACGGGACTAGGACCGGCCACCATCAGGTGCGCCGGTCCTTTCCTTTTCCCAACCTGTATACCTTGTCCCACCGTAGAGTATTAGCCATGACTGAGCCGTACGATCCGATCGAGAAGACGCCGTCTGGTACCGCCAGAAAGGTCGCAGTCGCCGTCGTCGGCTCAACTGTCACCGCCGGTGGCGTCGTGATGCTGGTGACGCCCGGACCCGGGATCGTCGGCGTGCTGGCTGGGCTGAGCATCCTCGGCAGTGAATTTCCTGCTGCACGGCGGACCCTAAATAGGCTACGCCGCAAGAATTCTGATCCGGGCGAGTGACGGCGATCCGTACAATGCTGTGACATTGGAAGGAGCCTTGTGATCCACACCACCGAGGTCATCGAGGTTGATGACGAACTCGTTGCAGCATTCGAGCGATTGACACCACAGTTGTCTTCATCGAGCGCTGCCCCAGACGCCGACCAGTTGGCCGCCATCGTCGCCAGTCCGGCGACCGTTCTCTTTGCGGCCCGCGATATCGACACCGGTGACATCATCGGAAGCCTCACCTTGGCGTTGTTCCGGATCCCGACAGGGATGCGAGCCTGGATCGAAGACGTCGTGGTCGACGAGGCTGCCCGGGGCAAGGGTGTCGGCGCCGCACTCAACGAGGCAGCGCTGGCCCGGGCCCGCCGCGAAGGTGCCAAGACCGTTGATCTCACCTCCCGCCCCAGCCGTGAGATTGCGAATCGTTTGTACAAACGGATTGGCTTCGAACAGCGCGAAACCAATGTCTACCGCTACAAGCTCGACGGCTAGTCCGGGAGGAATACCCGGACCCGGGCCTCGAGCCGATTGACCTGCCCCGATTCGAGGTTGATCGCAACCAGAGCCGCCTGGCTGGGCCTGCCGGAGGCGAACCGGCCAGGGTCGTAGGTGGGTTCTCTCATAGCCCGATACATTTGCAGGCGAGCTAGGGCTCTGACGTCACCATGATCGAGATCTGGAGAGGGGGCAAGCCACCGTCGTCGCCAAAGATCGTGATCGTACGCTCACCGTCGCTGAGAATGTGGCCCATGATCATCGTGTCGCTCTCCGCAAACCCGGTGTCGTTGAGGACCTTGACGTATTCGGCCACGGTGTGATCATCACCGATAGATACCGAGGCCGTGAACCCTCCCCCCGGATCCTCGGAAGCGAAGATGATGTCTCCTCCCGGAACCTCGGGCAACCAATCGGGAAACTCGTTGGTGGCAACAGAGAACCCCGGGTCGGCCCCGGGTGCGGCTTCGCCCCCAGGTGATGGTTGCAGTAGCGAGTCGGCCGGATCGATCCGGGTGATTTCCAGCACATTGCCCGGGTAGGTGCGCAGTGTCACCTCGCTCTGCTGCCCACGCACGGCGATGCTGATGATGTCGTCGTTCTGGTCGAACGATCGGTTGACCACCACAAAACCTGCTGCCTCCAACTCTTCGACGTAGCCAACGATGTCCTCGTCTGTCCCATAAGTGGCCTCGACAATGGGCCCAGTTATCCCGAGGTCGAGCACCTGAGTTATCTCGAGCCCAGGGGCGGGTATGTCTGGCCACTGCTCAGGCCAGGAGGTATCGGGGCCAAAGGCATCGGCATCCACTCCGTCAATATCGAGAGTCCCCGTGCCAGCACCGAACGCCAAGTTCAGTTGATAGCCGCCATTGGAGGCACGGACCGCATCCCACTCCCCCGCATCGGCTCGCTCCTGCGCACGCCCACTGTCACTAGGTGTCTCGTAGACGATGTAGTTGAGGTCATATCCCAACGAATCGAGTTGGTCGACATAGTCCTCCACCATCGCGTCGGATACGCCCGAATAGAACAGACGCACGCTGGAGCCGGCGGACATGACCTGGGTGATCTCGCCGGCCAACTGCGGGATCTCAGAAGGTATTCCCTCGGGCCAGCCCTTCCCGCTTGCCTGAGCCGGACCCGGCGAGTCGATGCCACCGCCGAGCGTCGGGTTCGGGTCGTCTCCACCACACGCTGTCAATCCAACCACGAGCCCCAGCGAAGCCACCAGCACGAGTACCCGACGTTTCACGTTCCACCCCCGAAGATCCTGACGCTCTTGGAGCGTACCCTCAGCCCAGTTGCCTATCCATTTTGTGGATCAGGTGTGACGAATGTGACTACACAAATGGATTGCGCACGACGACACCGCCGATTGACTCGCCGTCTGCGCTGTCGAACGACTGGCTACAGATCGCCCAACCGCGCCAACGCACGATCCAGATCGCCAATGACGTCGTCTGGGTGTTCACCGCCAACGTTGAGGCGGATGAGGTTTGGTGGCACCGCGGCAAGGTCACGGCCCTCGTCGCCTTGCTGCTGATGGGTGGAGATAGCCGGAATGGTGGCGACACTCTTGATGCGCCCCAGGTCAGTGGCACGCCAAATCATCTCGAATTGATCGAATACCTGGCGTGCTGCCTTGGCCCCACCCTTGACCTCGAACGCCAGCAAGTGCCCGTACCGGTTGACCTTGGTTCCGTAGTCATCGGCACCATCAACCAGCCACATATTCCGAGCGGCAATCTCGTGACCTGGCATTGATTCCAAACCCGGATAGGCCACTCGGTCAACACTGTCGTGTGACTCCAGATAGCGAGCGACCTTCATCGAAGAACTGCTCACGAAATCCATCCGATGCCGCAATGTGCGCAGATCGCTGATCGTCATCAACGCATTGAACGGGCTGATCCCAGGCCCATGGTCACGGAATGGAAGCAGCTTGACGTACATGGCGAAGTTGTCTCGCATCGCCTCTGGACCAACGTCGGCAGTGATGCCATGGCGGGCAATCACCGCACCCCCGATCGCAAATCCGGACGACGTCATCGACTTGGTTGTGGAGTGCACAACGATGTCGGCACCCAGGTTGAGAGGACGGGTCAGGGCCGGGGTGGCCACCGTGCTGTCGACGATCAGAGGAAGACCGGCGGCGTGGGCGATTCCCGCCACCCCTTCGATGTCCATGATGCTGAGCGATGGATTGGACGGGGTCTCGCCATAGACAAAGCGGGTGTTGCCGTCGATCTTGTCTGCCCATTCATTGAGGTCGAGCGGATCACGCACCCAGCGCACATCAACTCCACGTTCGGCTCCGTAACGCTGCCCAAACAGCATGAAGGTACCGCCGTAGCAGCGGGCGCTCACCACGATATTCATCCCAGGCTTCGGATCCACGAGGAACGGATTGGTGGCCATGAACACGGCCGACATTCCCGACGAGGTAGCCAGCGCCGAGACCTCACCATCAAAGCCGTATCCCTCAAGCAAGGCCAAGGTCTCTTCAAGGTAGTGAACCGTCGGATTCGCAATTCGGGAGTAGACCCAGGCAGGCATCAGGTAGGCGAGCGCGGCTTCCATATGGTCGCTGTTCTCGAAGTGCTCGGCCGAACTCAGATAGCCCGGCTCGATGATGCTGCCCTGGTTGGCTGCGGCAGCCTCCATGTCGTAGATGCCATGCACCGCAATGGTGTCGAACTTCTTGGTTCGCATGATCGAACGGCGGTGGGCGGCTGCCGCCGACATCGCTTCGCCGCGGGCGACATACTCGGCTACTCCGTCGCTGTAGTCAGTCATGTGATCCCCTTTCGGCCGCAAAGCCGCCCGGGTTCACCCGATGGGAAGCTGCTGCGTTGCCTTGATCTCTATCAGTGCCAGGCTGGTGTTGATACGAGCCATGCCCGGGATGGGAGTGAGCTTGTTCACAACGAACTCTTGAAGCTCGTCGCGGTTGCGAAACACCGCTTTGAGCAGATAGTCGAATTCGCCTGTGATGTGATAGCACTCCAACACTTCCGGCATATCCTGCATCAGTTCCTTGAATCTTTCGATTGCTTCGAATTGATGCAACTGAAGCGAGACATTGATAAAACAGACCATGTCGAAGCCGATGGCTTCCCGGTCCAGCAGTGTTGAGTACTGCCGAACGACCCCCGCCTCCTCGAGCCGCTTGACGCGAGCATGGGTGGCTGGGGCTGAAAGCCCGACCTGACGGGCGACCTCAGCGTTGCTAATCCGGCCATCAGACTGGAGCAACCGCAAGATCGCCTTATCGGTCTCATCAAGACTCACCTGTCCATGCGACCGTATCATTGAGACACCCTCCTTGTGAATGTACATTCTGCAATTTCTTTGGTACACCTTAGATTCTTCGGCTTCAGACATCAATATCAAACATATCTTCTGGTGAGCGATGCCCCCGGCCGCTGCCGCTGAATATTCGAAAGTGCCCCAATCGTGGACCCGGCAGCCTGAGTCGCAAGGAACTCACCAAAGATGAATTCCTTGGGTCAATATCAGCCCATTTGAGGCTAGACAGCGGCGACATCTGAAACTTGTGGACAAGTCGTGGGTCCGAATCACGGACGAGCAACAGGATGGGGCCAGTGGACGGGACAGCATTGATGATCATCGGAGCGGCCCTGGCTGGGGTGGCCTTCGGTATCGCAGTCGGTTGGCTGGTTGGTTTCGACCGGCGTCGCATTGAGCGCTGGCAGCACCGGCAGCATATCGAAGAGCTCGACCAAACTGCGATCGATACTGAGACTCTCACCCGCGCCCTCCGCCACTCCCAGAAACGTCTTGCGGGGCTGGAGATCACAGTGCCCGAGCTTGAGACCCGGTTGCAGGAACGAAATCGGCGGGTCGCCAAACTGCGCGACCAGGTGTTGGACCGGGAGTCCACCATAGATTCGCTGCGCTCCCGCCTGTACGGGGCGAGGCTCTCGGCAACCCTTCGTGAGGACGAGCTAGAGCAGCTGCGGCACCAATCCAACAGCGACGAAACGACCGCAACCA
>JASJHC010000032.1:0-15813 GCA_033791245.1 Acidimicrobiia bacterium
TATCATGCAGTGCCCGTCTTGCGCCGGCTCCTTGTCCGAGGTCGCGGAGCCGCCATCATTGCTTTGTGCTGGTTGCGGCCTCAGCTACCCCGTCGAGGACGGTATCCCAGTGATGTTGATCGACGAAGCTACCCAGACCTAGTCGCCGGAGACCTGCGAGCTAGGGGGCCGAGGTGCCTTCACGTCCGAAGTCATCTTCGAGTCTGACCACGTCGTCCAACTCGGGGGTGGATACCTCGATGAGCTTGACGTCGGTGATCGCTTCGAATCGATGGACCCTGCCGGTGTGGACCCTGGCGAATTCCCCTGGACCCATCTTGATCTGTTCGATGTCGCCCGCGTCATTTTCAAGATGAAGGTTGAGCGTCCCCTCAACCACGAAGATGGATTCATCTTTCTCATGGTGGAACTGCAATGAAAGCCGGGCACCAGCATTAACTGAGATCAGCTTTCCAACGTACCGGTCCGTGTGTGTCCAGATGAGTTCGCTGCCCCACGGCTTCTCCACAAATGTGCTCATGACCCTCCTGGCGGGACTCGCTCCAAAACAGGTTAGCGTTGGGGCAACTTCAAGATCTAAGAGAGGACCACCGTGGACTACGACATTGCAGATCCGTCCCTAGCGGAACTGGGCGGACGCCGGATTGAATGGGCAGGCAGGCGGATGCCCGTCCTGGGGATAATCCGTGCGCGATTTGAAGCCCAGCAGCCGCTGGCGGGGATCACGATTGGCGCCTGCATGCACGTCACGTCCGAGACAGCGAACCTGATGACGGTGTTGCGCGCCGGTGGGGCCGAAGTGACTCTATGCGCCTCAAATCCGCTCTCTACCCAGGATGACGTGGCGGCAGCTTTGGTCGCAGACGGCATCCCGGTGTATGCGCTTCGTGGCGAGGATTCGGCGACGTTCTACCGTCACATCAACACAGTGCTTGACACCCGGCCCGACTTGGTCTTTGACGATGGATGCGACATGACGACTGTTCTGCACGAGGAGCGGGCCGACCAGTCACTCATCGGGGGCATGGAAGAGACCACCACCGGTGTGATCCGGCTCCGTGCCATGGAGAAGGATGGAGTGCTTCGGTTCCCTGTGGTAGCGGTCAACGATTCCGACACCAAGCATCTGTTCGACAATCGTCATGGAACGGGTCAGTCTTCGCTGGACGGAATCCTCCGTGCTTCCAATGTGCTGTTCGCCGGACGCACCGTCGTTGTGGGCGGTTACGGCGACTGTGGCCTCGGCATCGCCAACCGTGTTGACGGACTCGGCGCCAAGGTCATCGTTGTTGAATCGGACCCGGTCCGTGCGTTGTCGGCAGCTATGGATGGTCACCAGGTGATGACAAGCTTCGACGCCGCCTCGCGCGGTGATGTTTTTATCACTGCAACCGGTGACATTCATGTGTTCCGCAAAGAGCATTTCGAGGTGATGAAGGACAGCGTGATCCTGGCTAACGCCGGGCACTTTGATGTCGAGCTTGATCTGAAAGCGTTGGGAGAGATGTCCGAGAGCTATCGGGAGCTGCGCGCCAATCTGGGCGAATACACCCTCCCCGATGGTCGGCGCATCTTGGTGGTTGCCGAGGGCCGTCTTGTCAATCTCGGTGCCGCCGAGGGGCATCCTGCCGATGTGATGGACATGTCGTTTGCGGATCAGGCGCTCGCCGCCGAATGGCTGACAGTCAATGGGGCATCACTTGATCCGAAGGTTTATGTCCTACCCAAGGAACTCGATGACCAGGTGGCGACTCTCAAGTTGGAGTCGATGGGATGTGGTCTCGAGCAGCTGACCGATGAGCAGGTCGACTACCTGAGCTCCTGGCAGCACGGTACATAGAGCCGGGGTTTCCCTGCTAGGGCCGGGATGGCGCTGCCATCTCTCGGGTGCGGTCGGTCACGATCCTCAGGTCGACGAGTACATCGTCGTTGCTGGAGCGGGTTGCTTCGGCCCGTGAGATGATCTCGCTGATTTGATTGGAGCTGAGGCGATGGTTGCGCTCTAGAGCGTCGCGCAAGGCGATTATGGCGGGACGGTTCGCCAGCATCAATCGGATGGCCTCTCGCTTTGTCTCGCGCAGGACGGACTCCAGGTCCTTGCGGGTTCTGGTGTCGTCGAGGACCCGCTGCAGAAACGTGGACCGATTGGGTGTCGGTGCTTGCAGAGACACCAGCGATCCCGACATTCCGAGACGGCCGACCATATCTGCGCCGATAGCCGTTGCCCTGGCCAGGTCGTGCTCGACATGAGAGCCGCTCTCTCCGGAGAAGATCTCTTCGGCGGCCATGCCAGAAAGGGCCGTCACCAGCTCAGAACGGAGCAAGGACTGAGTCGCGACGGGTGATGATGCGTGGTGTCGACCGCAGGGCTCTGACATGTCGGCCCTAATCACCCCATCGGGGTTGTTGATATGAGTGGCCACGATGTGGCCAGCGTGGTGAGTGGCCAATTGTTGGCGGAGTGCGGGTGTCGCCATCATTCGTGTGTTGCGGTCGAGCGGGTGCCGCCACAACATGAACATGGCCGCAATGGCGGCGGTCGCTACCGCAGTCGCAAAGACCATGTCACCTATCTCGACTTGAGTCCCATTTGCTGTGGCCAATCGAGCCCACAGTGATAGGTCAACGATCACCAATGCACACGCAAGTGTGATGAACCGAAGATGCCTTCCGCTACGTCCGTACGCGGAGGCGATTAGTCCAGCCTGCATTTGTAGCCCCCAGCTGTCTGCCATTCCTAGTGTCATCGTACCGCACGCTAAGTGGTCGCACGGCTACATTTCGTAGTCGCACCGGGGAACTAGTCCTTGTCCGAGGCGGTTGATAGCTTGGGTCCATGTCGGTGTGTATCGCTTGTTCTCGATGGGGTTCTCGATCGCTGTGTAGCGAATGTCGGTCGATGCTGCAGTCCGTAGCACCGACCCGGGTTGCGGGTGGAGTCGACGTGTCTAGCGCCTTTCTCCATCAGACGGTTGCCCGACGTCTTGTGCATCTCCTCAAGTACCAGGGAATGGAACCTGCGGGAACGATTCTGGGAGAAGCGATGGCTGCGGTCCTGCCAGCTGACACGGCAGCTCTGGTCCCTGTGCCAAGAGCCGTCGGGCGCCGTCTTCGCTACGGGATTGATCCAGCGGTCAATTTGGCGCGTGTGATGTCGGCCGTCACGGGTCTGCCGATGCTTCCAATTCTTCGCGCCCAACTGTGGTGGCCGGCCCACGCTGGCAAGGGCAAAGCCTCACGACGACCGCCGCGATTCAGCGCGCATGGTGCTGTTCCGCCACAAAGTGTTCTCGTCGATGATGTGCTGACAACGGGTGGTACTTTGGTTGCGGCAGCCCAGGTTCTCGGCATCGATCGGGCGACTACGGCAACCCGCGCAGGTAGCTAGGTGGGTGGTGTGAAAGCAGCCGTGACAGCTGCCCGCAGGGCAGCCGCTCGCCTCCCCGCCAGAATCCGTCACTCCCCGCGGCGTCGGGCGAGCGGCAGCTTCAACTGGCGATTCATACCACCCACCAAGGGGTCGGGTTAGGATGAGGGAAAGGGCTACCGAACAAAGTCCGAACCCGGAGCAGGTGTGCGAGGAATCCTCGACCAACATCCCCAGAGGCCTACTTCTGTCAAGGGTTCTGGGATGGCCCTATCTCTTTCATCGGTTCTTGTTGTCTGTAATTCGCCCCCTCGAAAGGAGCCATGGTGGACGTACGCGTACATGGGAAAAACATGCGGGTTGAGGACGACGTCTTGGACGTTGCCCTAGAGAAAATCGAGCATGCTGGCCGCATCTTTGATGATGGGTCGGACGCCGATGTTGAATTCTCGGAGAGGAAGAACCCGCGGTCGGCGGGCGAGCGGTTCAAAGTCGAGATAACTTCGCATACCGCTGGACATACCGTACGCGTTGAGTCGATGGCCCCCGATGCCCTCTCTGCGGTTGATCTCGCTGCCAACAAATTCGAACGGCAGCTCCGTCGACTCAAGGAACGCCTTATCCAGCGGTCCCGGACTAGGGATCACAAAACTCTTAATGACCAGCCACTTGAGTCCGATGAAGAGCAGGACGACGGACCGCTGAGCATCGTGCGTACCAAGCGCTTTGAGATGCGGCCCATGACAGCGGAGGAAGCTGGATTGCAGATAGAGATGTTAGGACACGATTTCTTCTTCTTTCTTGACGCCGAGAGCGGCAAGTACTGCGTCCTCTACCACCGAGATGACGGCGACTTAGGACTGATCGAACCCGCATGACACGACTTCTTGTAGTTGACGATGTTCCCCTCTTTAGGGCCGGTATAGCGGCGGCCCTGAACGAGGCGGGCTTTGACGTTGTCGGTGAAGCCAGCAACGCCGAAGATGCCGTGACCCAGGCAGAGGTTCTGCAACCGGACCTCGTGCTACTCGACGTACTGATGCCTGGACTGTCCGGGTTGGATGTCGTTGGCAAGATCGTCGCAGTCTCGGGAAATTCGCAGGTGATATTGCTCACCGGTAGCGAATCTGAGGAAGACATGATCTCAGCTATCAAGTCTGGTGCCCGCGGCTACATCGTCAAAGACATGCCTTTCGCCCACTTGGTCGACTTGATCAGAGCGGTCGCAGAAGGTGGCGGTGCTTTCTCTCCGAAGATGGCAGGCAAGATGGTCGACGTTCTTCGGCAACTGCTTCGTCATCAGGAACTCTTCAAGTCTCGCAAACCGACCCTGACCGGTCGGGAGATCGAGGTGCTCCAGCTGGTTGCCAGGGGTATGACCAGTCGTGAGATTGGCGAGCGGCTCTACATCTCAGAGAACACGGTCAAGAACCACATCCGCAACATTCTCGACAAGCTTGGTCTGCACTCTCGCAACGAAGCAGTCCTCTACGCTCTTCGCGAAGAGCTCATCACCCTGGACTAGGAGAACTCGGCTTCGCCGAGTTCTTTGCGAGTTCGCAAAGCGAACTCGGGGGAACTCACACAACATGAGCTCCTTGGCAGTTCCTGCGGAGCTGTTGAGAACGCGGGTCGTTTTCCGGCTCCAATAGTCTCCCTGACTCCTACAATGCTTTTCCCATGGCAATTTTCAGCAAGATTCTTCGCGCTGGCGAAGGCAAACAACTAAAAGAACTCGAGAAGCTGGCTGTGCTGGTGAACTCGTTGGAGCCTGCGGTCGAAGGGCTTACCGATGATCAGCTGCGTGGCAAGACCGACGAGTTCCGCAAGCGTGTTGTCGACGGGGAAACCCTCAGCGACATCGAGGCTGAGGCCTTTGCGGTAGTCCGCGAGGCAGCCAAGCGGGTTCTTGGCGAACGGCACTACGACGTACAGGTCGTCGGCGCCGGCGCACTTGCTCGCGGCATGATCGCCGAGATGCGCACTGGTGAGGGCAAAACCCTCGTATCGACCATGCCGACCTACCTCAACGCACTGTCCGGTGAAGGTGTCCATGTCGTTACGGTCAATGACTACCTGGCGAGTCGTGATGCCGAGTGGATGGGTACGGTCCACAGATTCCTCGGCCTCGAGATCGGAATCATCCAGGCCGACATGACTCCCGCCGAGCGTCGGCCCGCCTATGACGCTGACATCACCTACGGGACCAACAACGAGTTTGGGTTTGACTATCTGCGCGACAACATGACGATGAGGCCTGAGGACATGGTGCAGCGCGGTCACGCCTACGCCATCGTTGACGAGGTGGACTCCATCCTCATCGACGAAGCAAGAACGCCGCTCATCATCTCTGGTCGAGTGGGCGAGACAGGCAAGTGGTACCGAGACTTTGCACGCATCGCCAACAGCCTCCACCGCGACATCCACTACGAAGTTGATGAGAAGAAGCGCCAAGTGATCACGACCGAAGACGGTGTTCACGCCGTGGAGCAGAAGCTTGGCATCGAGAACATGTATGACTTCGCCAATGTCGACATGATCCACCATCTTGACGTGGCGCTGAAGGCCAAGGAGCTATACGAGCACGACGTTGACTATCTGATCCGCAACGGCGAGATCAAGATTGTCGATGAATTCACCGGCCGTGTCCTCGATGGACGCCGCTACTCGGAGGGTCTCCATCAGGGTATTGAGGCCAAAGAGGGCGTCAAGATCAAGGAAGAGAATCAGACGCTGGCGACAATCACGCTGCAGAACTACTTCCGTATGTACGAGAAGCTCGCCGGGATGACAGGTACCGCGATTACCGAAGCCGGCGAGTTCTATGAGATCTACAAGCTCGAAGTGGTCGAGGTCCCGACCAATCGCCCGATTGCGCGCGCCGATGAACCGGACCTCGTCTACGTGGACGAAGACGCCAAGTTTGATGCGCTCGTCGAAGACATAATCGAGCACAACGCCAAGGACCAACCGATTCTTGTGGGAACAGTGTCCATCGAGAAGTCAGAGCGTCTTGCCGGTCACCTGAAGCGTCGCGGCATCAAGCATGAGGTCCTCAACGCCAAGCAGCATGCCAGGGAAGCTCAGATCATTGCCCAGGCCGGTCAGCCGGGCGCCGTAACCGTCGCCACCAATATGGCTGGGCGCGGTGTCAACATCGCTCTTGGCGGAAACGCCGAGGAGTTGGCCCGAGCCGAGATGCGCAAACGTGGTATCGAGAAGGATGCCGAGGAATACGACGAGCAGTTCAAAGAGGCCGTCGCCGAGTTCTCGGTCCACACTGGAGAGGCAAGGGAACGGGTACTGGCCGCCGGCGGTCTGTATGTACTTGGTACCGAACGCCATGAGTCGCGCCGAATCGACAACCAGTTGCGCGGCCGTTCCGGCCGCCAAGGTGATCCGGGCGAGTCCCGTTTCTACCTTTCCTTGGAAGACGACTTGATGAGGAGATTCGCTAACGAGCGTGTCGCTTCGATTATGAGTCGGCTGAAGATCCCGCGTGAGGTCCCCATCGAGCACAAGATGGTTAGCAAGGCGATCGAACGTGCCCAGAACCAGGTCGAGGCGCAGAACTTCGAAATTCGCAAGAACGTTCTGAAGTACGACGAGGTGATGAACACTCAGCGCAAGATCATCTACCAATGGCGTAATAAGATTCTTGTCGGGCATGAAACCGAAGAACTCATCGTTGATTGGCGCAACGAGGTTATCGAGGCCCACGTCCACGAGATGACCAACGGGATCGATTCACAGGAGTGGGATTGGGAAGGGTTCACCGAGCGAACCACCTCGATCTACATGCCTTCCATCGGGAAGGATTCGTTCCCCCATGCCGAAGACCTGAAGGTTGAAGAGGTCGTAGACGCCTACCTAGATGACGCGACCAAGGTATATCTCGAGAGGGAAGCGGAGCTGACGACTGACGTTCTGCGTCGCTTGGAACGAACCGTGACGTTGTCAATCATTGACAACAAATGGAGAGAGCATCTCGCAGAGATGGACTACCTGAGATCCGGAATCGGCCTGCGTGCCATGGCCCAGAAGGACCCGCTTGTCGAATATCAGCGCGAGGGCTACGACCTGTTTTCCCTGTTAGTTGACGCGGTCAAAGAGGACACGCTGCGTTACATGTACCACGTCAAGGTGGTCCAGAAAGAGGCCCCGCAACGTCCAACTGCTATCCAGACATCGGGTCCGGCAACAGCGAAACGCCGCACGGTCAGAGTCAAGGACAAGATCGGTCGCAACGACCCCTGTCCATGTAACTCCGGAAAGAAGTACAAGATGTGTCACGGCAAGCCGGGAGCCGGACCTCTCGCCGGCTAGGTGGGTGGTGCTCACATGGGATCGCAATGCGAATAGAGGACACCCCGCATAGCCGGATCGTGCTGTGTGATGACGGCATCATTGAAGCAATGCCGGCTGCACTCGAGGTTCGGCGTGGCTCGGAGCTCATGACCGCGGCGCTCGACGCAATCAGCAAGCTTGCCGGCACCCAGCGGCGCCCTGTGTTGTGGAAGCCGTCGGGAACGCTTCCATTGCGACCGGAGGGATGGCAGGTCATCGTCGCCCGTCTTGAACAAACTGTGTCTGCTTTGGCGATGGTTGTCGATGTAGAGGAAGAACCGCTTCTTGGGGCCTTCCCGACCGCCATCGACGCTCTTCTGATTCCGGCGCAAGTTTTTCACAATGCCGTCGAGGCTCGAGAATGGCTGCTGCCGTTCGTAGATCCCGGCGAGCCTTCTGCGTAGCAGGATCAATGAGACTCGCGAGGTATCCCGGCAAGCCTGTGAGTTCGCAAGCTGAGAGCAGCTCAGCCGACGACTCGTCCCGTAGGTTCGGCGAACTCAGATCGTGTCTCGACCAGATAGCTGGAGTTTGGCCGCCAAACTCCCAACGGACCCGCTTTGCGGGTCCGCGAGCCGAGCGCAGCTCAGCCAACGAACTCAGATGGTGTTTCGACCTGATAGCTGGAGTTTGGCCGCCAAACTCCCAAGGAACTCGGCTTCGCCGAGTTCCCAGCTACCATCGCTGCCGCATGAATGAGATTGACCCCCGCGCCCGCCTCGAGGATCTCCGATCGCGTCTTGACGACGCCAGGAGGTTCCTTTGACGTCGCCGGCAAAGAAACAGAACTAGCTGAGCTACGCGAATTGGCATCGGCTCCAGATTTGTGGAACGACCAGGATCGGGCGAAGGAAGTCACTCAGAAACTTGCACGTTTCGAGGGAATCGTCGAAAACGTGGCGACCCTAGGTAGCCGCATCGATGACGCTGAAGTCCTCCTTGAAATGGCCGCCGAAGAAGATGACGCAGCGACGGCGGCAGAAGCACATGCAGAGATTGCCGCACTCAACGCAGAACTCAGCCTTCTCGAAAGAGAGAGCCTGTTCTTTGGAGAATACGACGATCGCCCCGCCATCCTCAGTGTTCATGCCGGCGCCGGTGGCGTAGATGCCCAAGACTGGGCGGAGATTCTCCTGCGGATGTACGTCAGGTATCTCGAGCGGACTTCCTTCAAGGTGGAGATCGACGAGATTCAGCCGGGTGATGAGGCTGGCATCAAGTCGGCGACTCTCACCATCAAGGGTGACAATGCCTACGGGTCATTCGAGGGGGAGCGGGGTGTCCACCGCTTGGTTCGCATCAGCCCATTCGATTCGGCGTCGCGGCGCCATACATCGTTTGCGGGCGTCGACGTGATCCCGGAAGTGGATGCGACCGACATCGAAATCAATCAGGACGATCTTCGCATCGACACCTATCGATCGCAGGGAGCCGGTGGCCAGCACGTCAACACATCAGATTCGGCGGTACGGATCACTCATCTGCCGACCGGTGCCGTAGTTGCCTGTCAGAACGAACGTTCACAGCTTCAGAACAAGAATCGTGCGATGCAGCTGTTGGTGGCTCGGCTTGCGGAGATATCTCGGCAGAATCGGCTCACCGAGATCGACTCCATCCGCGGGGAACAGACCGAAGCAGGTTGGGGCCGCCAGATCCGATCCTATGTGATGCAGCCCTATCAGATGGTCAAGGATCTCCGCTCCGATTTCGAAGTCGGCAACATTACCGGTGTCCTCGACGGTGATATTGATGCCTTCATCGACGCCTACCTTCATTGGCGCAGAGCCAATGAAGAGGACTGAGCTGGAGCTTCTGTAGGAAGCTGCCGTGGCGCGGTATTCAATAGCCTTGGTGTATCTCCCGAACACAGTTAGCATTCCGCACCGGCGGCGGAGAAAAGGGAAGAAGTAAACAGACTCTTGCGGTCGGTGCGCTCCGGTCCGCAAAGGGAGTTTCATGATCCGTCTCCATAATGTCTCAAAGGTCTACGACAACAGCGTCGTGGCCCTACGAGAGGTCGACATCGATGTCGCCAAGGGCGAGTTCGTTTTTCTTGTCGGTCCTTCAGGCTCAGGCAAATCCACCATGCTCCGATTGATGATGCGCGAAGAGCGCCCCGATAGCGGAGAAGTCTGGGTTGCCGGCAAACATGCCTCTTTGCTTCCTTCGTGGAAGGTGCCGCATCTGCGTCGTTCCATCGGCACCGTCTTCCAAGATTTCAAGTTGCTGCCGAACAAGACCGTGTACGAGAACGTGTCGTTTGCCCTTGAGGTGACCGGCCGCTCCCGGCACGTTGTCCGCAATCAGGTGCCGCAGGTCCTCAAGCTGGTTGGTCTATCGAACAAGGCGGATCGGCAGCCGCGGCAACTCTCCGGTGGTGAGCAACAGCGCGTTTCCATTGCCAGGGCCTTTGTGAACCGCCCTCTGATTCTTCTCGCCGATGAGCCAACCGGGAACCTTGACCCGGCGACCTCGGTAGGCATCATGCGGATTCTTGATCGAATCAACCGGACCGGTACGACTGTGGTGATGGCCACCCATGACCATGCGATCGTTGACGCCATGAGACGTAGAGTCGTTCAACTCGACGGCGGCCGGATAATCCGTGATCAGCGCAGCGGCGCTTACGAGATTCGGGTGCAATCCAACGCCGTGCAACCATCCGTCGACGAGGTGGTCGACGAGGTGGTCGACGAAGCCGAGACCCCCGAGCTTGCCGAGCCGACGGTCCCCGCACCGAGTGCCGAGACTGAGCCGGAACCGGTTATTGAGTCGGCAACCCAAGAAGTGGCGGAAGCTGCAGCAACTGCGGACGCTTCGTCCACAGCTGAGGGGCCCGCGGAAGAAATGCCCCAAGAAGTCAAGAGCACGGAGAGTGATGCCTGATGAGGATCACATATGTGCTCAATGAAGCGTTCAACAACATTCGCCGCAACGGTCTTGTGGTGCTCGGTGCGGTGCTCGCCGTCTTTGTATCGTTGTTCTTGACGTTCGGTACCCTCATCTTTGGTGAGATAGCGAAGGTCAACTCCGAGCAATGGCAAGAAGACGTGCGGGTGATTGGCTACGTCGCCAAGGACTTCCGCGATGTCGAAGGTCTTGAGGCCGAGATCAGAAGTTGGCCCGAAGTAGCTGAGGTCATCTACTTCACCCCCAACGAGGCGGTGGAAGAGGCACAACGCATGTTCGCCGACGATCAACGCATGCTTGAGATCATCGAAGATGATCCATCGATCATCCCGGCGTCGCTTCGAGTGAGACCGGTTGATCTAAACGACTACGACACCATCACCCAGCGTCTCACCAACTCGCCGGGGATAACCGATGTGCTATCTGCCAGCGGCGCTGTGCAACAGACCGCGGCCATACGGGATGGTTTGCGCATCTTTTTCTGGGTTCTCGCTATCGCCCTAGGGGCTGCCGCCATCGCCCTGATTGCCAACACGATTCACATGGCGATCTATGCGCGCCGTGAGGAACTGGAGATCATGCAGTTGGTCGGTGCCAGCAACTGGTTTGTTCGAACCCCGTTCCTTATCGAGGGGGTCGTCGAAGGAGTATTCGGATCGGTTCTGGCGGTAGCTGCCGGCGTTGGTCTGTATCGGTTGGCCCTCGATCGACTCTCGGACCTACCCGACTTTCTACGGCTCGAGATCTCCAATGCCTTTTTGGTGAACCGTGGTCTTTTGATCATCGCGTTCGGTGCGATCGTCGGCATTATTGGCAGTGGCATCTCGCTGACTGTCCACAAATACGTGCGAACATGAAGCGTCTTGCCCTGCTGGGTGTGATCGTGGCATTGGTCATACCGGCGGGTGTTGCCGGTGCCTATGACCTCAACGACGACCTTGCAGAAGTCAACCGACGGATCGAATCGATCAACTCCCAGATCTCGGACGCCAGTGTCTCGCGCACGGCTGTGGTCTCCGATATCGTCGAGACTCGTGACGACCTGGAGCTGAAACAGGCAGACCTGCTGGGCACGCAGAGCGATCTGGCCGACACCCAGCAGGACAAGGTGGAGCAGCAGGGCGTGCTTGACGGTCTTCGCATCCAACTTCAAGAGTCCTATCAGGCGTTGGCGGAGACACGAGGCCGCCTAGATGATTCTCGCCAGAACGCCAGAGAGTTGGTTGTGGCAGCCTATGTGGGGGCGACCGACGGCCGGGAGACTGTCACCTTTTCCGCATCGTCGGTGACCGATGTCTACATAGGTCTGCAATATCTGACTTACATAACGGCCGACAATGACCGGGCCATGTTGGAGTTCGAGTCTCTGCAGACCCAGGAGGAGCGGCAACAGGTGCTCATCAAGGCCGATGAGGTCGATGTCAACGAGCAGATTGATGCCCTTGAGGTTGTCGAGGATGCCTTGGCAGTGCTTGTCGCCGATCAGACAGAGAAGGCAGAGGCGGTTGCCGTGCAGCTTGCATCACTAGCGGCGAAGCTAGATGCGGTGGATGAGGCCATCACTGACTTCAGCGTCGAGCTCGACGGCCTCGAAGCCGAGCAAGCACGTGTCGAGCGATTGATTGAGCAGGAAGCGTCCAAGGAGGGTGAAGCTCCGGGAATACTGGTCCGGCCGGTGCCTGGTGCGATCACCTCTTCGTTTGGGATGAGAGTCCATCCCATTCTCGGCTACTCCCGGATGCACTCCGGGGTCGACATGAACGCAGGGTACGGGCAAGAAATCAAGGCAGGAGCAGCGGGCCGGGTCATCCTGGCTTCGTCATACGGCGGTTACGGTAACGCCATCATTCTCGACCACGGTGGGGGCATGACCACGTTGTACGCACATCAATCAAGTTTCAACGTTTCGTACGGTGATCAGGTCGGGGCCGGTGACATCATCGGATACGTGGGATCGACAGGTCTGTCGACAGGACCCCATCTCCACTTTGAGGTTCGTCTGTTTGGATCGCCGGTCAACCCTGCGGGCTATCTCTAATGGATGCGTGCTGCTGATGGCGGGCGAGAAGGTCGTAGCCAGGAATCGCCGCGCCCGCCACGATTACGAGATCGTTGACACGTTCGAATGCGGCATCGTGCTCCGCGGGTCTGAGGTCAAGAGCCTCCGTGATGCCCAGATCGTGCTAAAAGACGCATACGGCGATATCCGCAACGGTGAGATCTGGCTGGAGAGGGCCCACATCGCTCCCTACGGGTTTGCCACCGGCGGCGGCCACGACCCTGAGCGACCCCGGAAACTATTGCTGCACCGACGCGAGATTGACCGACTTCTCATCAAAGTCAACGAGGCGGGTCTTACCCTCGTTCCCCTCCAGGTCTATTTCAAGAATGGCAAGGCCAAAGTCGAATTGGCTCTCGCAAAAGGTCGGCGCACCTACGACAAGCGGCAGAAAATCAGAGAGCGGATGGAAAAGCGCGAGATGGATCGTGCGCAGCGCAGAGCCCGCTAACAGCCCTTCGGTGTGCTCCCTATGTCTCTGCGGCCATGGTTTCGAGCTGCGCAAAGATCTGATCAACACTTGCGATATCCAGGGCGCCCGCCACGCGGAGCATCACTGTACCTTGCGCATCAGTGACCACCCAGAACGGGAATGCCGCGGTGCCAAACAGCTGTGAGGTCGCGCCGCTTTCGTCAACGATGACCGGGACTGGGAACTGCTCCGCATCGAGGTAAGGCAGCAGTGGGTTGTCTCTGGTGTCATCGATCGCGGAGGTGATCGTGATCAGCTCAACGTTAGGGAATCGTGACGCGTTGGCCGGGTACCACTCTTCAAGCTCGGGTAGCTCCGCCTGACAGTAGGGACACCAATGGGCCCAGACCATCCAGACACGGGCCTTACCGTCAGCCGCTTCAAAGCTGACGTTGGTGCCTGAGTAGTACTCCGGGCCTGAGATGGTTGCCAGGGTCATCTCGCCGAGGACGGCAGGGTCGTTGCCGCTGTCCTGGAAGATGGGGAGACTGCCGTCGGAGCCTTGGGTTGGTATGGAAGCGGGGGAGGCACCAACGGCATTGACTGCAGCGGCGATTTGACCGTCCAAAGCAGCAACCTGATCGCCAAGCAGATCGACGTCGCGTCGCAGCGGCTTGAGGTCGGTGACGTCCTCAGCGAGTGCGGCCACTTCGGTGCTGAGATCGCCGGACTCGCGCAGCTGGATGATCTGGATGGCGAGAACACCAACAAGCATCAGGGCGATTACCGCCAGAAGAGGCCCGTTCCAGTTTCGTCTGGTCTTGTCGGGATCAGCGTCAGTGGCATCGACTTCATCTGTTGTCGGGTTCAGCTCGATTTCGTTCATGACGTAAGTATGCCCGGGTCTGAATGTAAGGGCGAGTTCAGCGCGTCGCGCCTGTCAGGACTCGGGAATGATCTCAACGGATTCTGGGACAGCTTCTGGTTCTCGATGCCGGACGGTGACCACTGGCTCGGTACCGGTTAGATCTACGATCGTTTCTATCGAGAGGAGGTGGCGCAGCTCGTCGATCGAACCAGCAACGTCGGTCACGATTCCATCGATCATGAGGTTGTTGCCGCCATGTTCGCCATCCCGAAAATCTGTCTTGAGGGCAATGACTCTCTTGTGCATTCCCCACGCGATCCCGGCTTCGATACAGGCCCCCTCATCAGGACCCCGCCCATCGAGGACGAATACCACCACGTCGGCTTCCTTCACGGCTGCGATGTTGAGTCGGAAGATGTGTTCGCGTGCTTCGATCAGGCTCATTCCGTCTTCTTCGATGAAATCTGACAAGAGACCGACATCTTCTTGGGGAAACCAGGTGGAGAGACCGAGGTCGTGGATCATTGACACGACCTTGAGGTTGAATTCACGTTCTGCCTCGTTAAACAGGCTGGCCGCGTAGTAGACGCGTCGCTGGCTTGTCATTGATATTCCCTTTCCGAGGTTCCTGGTGCACCCGAACCGACTGTAAACGCACGCTAGTTATGATCGAGAATCAAAGCACTTCTGCCAAACCGATATCGTCAGCGTTCATAGTGAGGTAATCTGGTGTGACGGAATACAACCCGTACTCCATTCGTGGGGGTGACACGGTTTCGACTGTGAGGGTTGAGGTGTCGGAAGCGAGCCGAGGAACCCCGGAGTCCTCGTTAAATTGCCGGGAAACAAATACGTGCCGACAACGAAATGGCACTGGCTGCCTAAATAAGGCGCCTGTCCGCCCGGGGGGTCCCTGCCTCACCGGATCCGGGCAACGCAATGCAGGGTGCTCCCACCTGGGAAGACAGGACCGGTGGGTCAAGACTTAACTGACTAAGGCCTAGGGAAACTTGCCAACAGAGTCCCAAGGCACGAAAACTCGCTGATGGCTGCGCTCGGAGATGCCGGCGCTGATATCTCATAGGACGGGGGTTCGATTCCCCCCACCTCCACCACGATAGGAAGAGGCCCCGCCAATCGGCGGGGCCTCTTCTATGGGACAACGGGGTCATGTCAATCCCTCTGACGGGGGATCGCATATCTCATGCCTAAACAAGGGACGTTCGGCCGGTCCCATAGTGGGGCCAGGCGGCATATCCTTTAGAGCGAAGGCACCCAAGGAGGTCGAGATGTTGAAACCAGGTACCAGGGTTCGCCGGATGACCAAGAAGGTCGGGCAACCATCCCCAGAAGGCAAGATCGTTGGCAAGAGCGGTCACGCCTACGAGATCAAATGGGATGACGGCCACACGAGCATCACGGATCCAATCGGCGTTGTCGAAGTGAAGAAGAAGGGCTGACCGGGTCTGCTTGCGCAACTAGCGGATTTGCCGACAGGAAAGCTACAGCGAACTCCCAGGAGGGGCTGTGGCGAAGACCGTTGGCAACCGCGATATCCGTGTGGTCCATCAGCAAGAGCCGGTTTGGGCCAACTCCACCGAGCAGCACTTCGCCTCGCTCCTCGATAGCTACGGCATCGACTGGCTCCACGAACCGCACAGCTTCGCTATCGGATTTGATCAGAGCGGCGCTCCAACCGAATT
This sequence comes from Acidimicrobiia bacterium, assembly GCA_033791245.1. GTDB lineage: Bacteria > Actinomycetota > Acidimicrobiia > Spongiisociales > UBA5794 > JAAETI01. The sequence goes on from JASJHC010000032.1 coordinate 15,667, forward strand.
CTTCACCCCCGATTTCTATCTACCGGCGTCCGATGAGTACATCGAGCTGACGGTTCTCAAGCAATGCTTGTGTACCAAGAAGAACGGAAAGCTGCGACGGCTCCGGGAGCTCTATCCAGATGTCAGGTGTCGCATCATCTATCGCAG
>JASJHC010000033.1:0-4723 GCA_033791245.1 Acidimicrobiia bacterium
GGCGCCGATCTGGTGATAGTGCAGCTTCATGGTGGTTTCCAGTTCGCCGAGGTGGGTTCGGAGTTCTTCGGCAAAGCAACCAGAGCCGCAGTCGATGCTGGCGCCGATCTCGTCATCGGCCACCATCCGTACGTTCTCCAAGGCTTCGAGATCTACAAGGACACACTTATCGCCTACAGCCTCGGCAACTTCGTTTCTGACCAATACTCCCTCTCCACACACACCTCGGTAGTTCTGCGTACGGTATTTGAAGGAACCAAGCTGGTGGCGACAACTCTGTACCCGATTGTCATCGATGACTACCGCCCCGTAGCAGCAACCGGTGACGTCGCCGATCTCATCCTCCGCCAGGTCAATGAAGCTTCGCTGCAGCATGCCGTGTCGCTTCGGCTTCCCGATCTGCGGATTGGGTCTTCACGAACATCGGCACCGGTTACCGCAACCGTCGTCAACGACCAGGGCCGTGGCTCAATCGTCCCGGCCCAAGGCCATGGGTCGCGGTCGGTCTCCATGCTTGGAGATGTTCCTTACCCGACCGGTGATGCTCTGGTGCAGATTGATGCGGCCACCTCTGGTTTGCTGATCGGGCGAGACGTTTTTGGTTTTGGCTCCCTTGAAGATTCCCAGGCCGATGGAGTCGACCGCGGGGCGTTCGAGTGGTCCATGCCCCCCGGGTCTCTCGAAATCGACGCGGCTAGCCCAGCCGGTCCGTGGACCGTTCGCCTCGACCGCACCTCACAGCACCTCTCGGACATCGTTGCCCGGACCGCGGCCCGGGTCTCTTTGCCACCACACCGCTGGTTCGATGCCGATGGTCAGCCCATGGATGGTCCGGCCATCCACGCCATCCGGGTCTGGGGCAAGCGCGTCGGTGCCGGCATTCCCTTTGTCAGGGTCATCTTCTACGAGTTCGATGACACCGACCCAACCCGGGTTCCCGAATCGATACCACTTAAGACTATTGACGTCCAGCTTCCACTCGTTAACGACGGCAAGTGGCATGAGCTCTGGGTCGACATGCCGCCAATACCGCCGGAAGCGAACACGGCTCTCGTTGGCGTTGGGTTGTCCCCTCCCCAGTCTCAGTCCGGCACGGTCTGGGTTGACGGCCTTGAAGTCATCGAGTGGCGGGTGGCCGATGACATCCCGCCGGGTACGTGGGTCAGTACCGACTACGTCCAGTCGACGAATGACCGGTCAACCGAACTCACCGTCGCCGGGGAGTAGACAAGAAAAAGCCGCCGGACATGCCGGCGGCTTCTTGATCTCGAGTTAGCGAGGTCCCTATGCAGTGGGCTCGTCGTCGCCGTCAAGCTTGTCCTTGATGTCTCCAGCGACGTCCTTGGTCTTGTCCCAAGCACCCTCGGCTACATCGCCGGCCTTATCGACAGCGTCGCCGGCCTTGTCCTTGACGTCGCCAGCAACGTCTTTGGTCTTGTCCCAAGCACCCTCAGCTTTGTCGCCTGCCTTCTCGGCTACGCCGCCAGCTGTGTCTTTCGCCGTGGAGAACCAACCTTTTACGGTATCCATAAATGACATGTCTTCGCTCCTAGATTGATGAGTCCCACATATTGTACGCATGGAACATGAGGGATCCGCCAACCAGGGGCACAAAGCACCATCACCTTGCCCCGCTACAGTCTTGGCGTGGAAAACATGACGAAGACCCTCAACCTGATTGCAGGCTCCTTTGCGGCTGCTGGGGTTGTCGCCGTGGTGGTGTTATCCGCAGTCGACCTTGGCGAGCCAGAGAGCCCCGACCTCGCCGATGGTGCGGCACTGGCCGCCGCCATCTTTGGGGCAGTCGGACTTCTGCTGGCGTTGCAGTGGTGGTCACGTTCCGGCGAAGCAACACGTACCGCAGCCAGTGCCCACATGGGTTTTATCATCCGCGTCGCTATCGCCGAACTTGGCGTGCTGATCGGCATCGTCGGCGTAGTCATGACAGGTTCGATAACCCCAGCAGTGATCGGGCTGGCGCTCTTTCTCACGTCACTGGCCCTGTTGACCGCAGGTCTACGCCAAATCCCCGAGGCCTGAGCCGAGCCTTTCCCCCTCACGCTCCCGAAGACCCACTCGGATCTGGAGCCGCTCCATCTGCTGTGCGGTGTACTTGTCGGCACCACCGATCGGATGTTGCTCCAACCAGGCTGCGATATCAGCGGCAACATCTGGCTCTGATCTATGCATGATCAGATCCAACATACGACGACGATTCTGTGGTGGCATCGACGCCAAGATGGCATCCCAGTGCTCCTTGACCAGGCACCAAACAGTCGGGCCAGTGTCGCGATGACCTAGTAGTCGAGCCAGTAACCAGTTGGCATCCTGGCTGCGAACCTCTCCCGCCAGAATCATTTCGACGAGACGCCCCGCAGTCTCCTTATCGGGGACAGCCGCAGCGGCACGGAGAAAGCGCACCTCTTCGAGGGGGCTTGCAGCCCCAGCACGCAATTCCAAGAACCGATCAAACTCGGCTCGTCCGCCATGGGCGGCAACGATTGCTGTTGCGGCATCAGCGACGTCAGCATCAACCGAGTCTCTGTCTTCGATCGACTGGTCGAAGACGTCGCGGGCAGTCTCCTGGATGGCTACGTCATCGCCAAGATTGGCCATAGTGCGTAGCAACAAGCCCCGCAGACTCCGCTGCAGGTCGCCTTCGCCCTCGTCGGGGCTCCATCCCATGTCCGCTGCCTGGCCGCTCGCAAGATCCCGCACGAACTGTTGGAGAGCAGGACGATCATCAGACGAGATGACCCGTGACAACTCGGCAAGTCCACCAATCGCGGCTCCCCACACGTCGGGTTCAGTTTCCCCCCGCAATGCACCCACCAGGCCAATGAAGTCCTGCGCCGGTGCATTGCCTGCCAACACATTTGCCCACGAGTCCGCAATGAGGGTGTAGCGCTCTGCGGGAGCTAGATCGGAGAAGCCCTCCGCATGGTTGGCCAGCATCTCGCTTGGGTAGTTGATCCTGTAGAAGCCGTCGCCGCCACGGTTAGCCAGAAAGTTGTCGGCGGTGGACGGCACCACCGCACCATCGTCGACAACAACCCTGTCCTCCTCCCGGCCGCTGCGGTACAACACCGGAACCTGCCAGGTGGCATCGCCGCCACCAAGGAAACGGAACTGGCGCTGCTCGAGACGGTATCCATCTTCGGTAGCGGTTACGTCGAGCTGCGGGTAGCCACCCTGATAGATCCAACCGCTCATGATCTCGCCGACTGGTTCACCTGATTCGGCCTCGAGCGCCTCCCACAGGTCGTCGGTCTCAGTATTGGCATAGGCGTGCTTTTTGAGATAGCGGCTGATCCCACGCCGGAATGTCTCCTCCCCCAAATACTGCTCAAGCATGCGAAGGACCGCCGAACCCTTGCCGTAGGTGAGGGTGTCGAACATCTCGTTGGCCTCTGCTGGCGATGCCACTGGGAATTCAACGGGACGGGTAGAGGTGAGACCATCGACGTCCATCGAGGTGGAGCGAAAGTGAGCAAAACTGAGCCAACGATTCCAATCCGCACGGAACGCATCGACACATTTGAGCTCCATGAAGGTGGCGAAGGCCTCATTTAGCCAGATGCCGTTCCACCACTTCATTGTGACCAGATCACCAAACCACATATGAGCCAACTCATGAGCGATGATGTCGGCGACACGAGCCAGCTCGTCCTGGGTGGCTCGTTTTCTGTCGACAAGCAAAGCGGTTTCGCGGTAGGTGACCGCCCCCAGATTCTCCATCGCACCCCATGCAAAATCGGGAACGCCGATCATGTCGAGCTTGTCGCCCGGATAAGGAATGTCGTAGTACGTCGCTAGGTAGTCGAGAGCAAACGCACCCGCTTCCAACGCAAAGTCGGCCAAGTGACCCTTGCCCGGCGTGTGCAACACCCGCAGTGGCACCCCGGCCGCGGGAACGGGTCCGCTGATCTCGAAATCGCCAACGATGAAAGCGACCAAGTACGTCGCCATCTTCATCGTCTCGGCAAAACGGTGAGCGACCTTGCCGTCACCCGCCGGCTCGATAGCGATCTCGGACGCGTTGGAGACTGCGACAAGGCCTTCATCGACAACAAGGGTTACCGCAAACGTCGCCTTGAGATCCGGCTCATCCCAGCAAGGAAAGGCGCGGCGGGCGTCGGTGGCCTCGAACTGGGTGGTGGCGATGACCTGTTGGTTGCCGTCAGCGTCTTTGTAGGTCGAGCGGTAGAAGCCGTGCAGGTCGTCGTTGAGGATCCCGCTGAATTTGGCGTGGAGCTGCCAGTCTCCTTCGCTGAGGTCTTGGTCGAAGGTGAAGATCGCCCGCTCTCGCTCGGCGTCATAGGTGATCGATGATGCGGCATGCCGATAGTCCGACGACACCATCTCGACACCGCTGATCTCGAGTTCGATGGCGTTGAGCTCAACCGTGTTGGTCGGCGCGGTGACGATGACATCCACCACCTCGGTGCCGGTGAACGATGCGGAGCCAAGATCGGGAGCCAATGTCAGCTCGTAGCGAGACGGGATAACCGTTCGCGGTAGACGGTACTCAGCTTCAACGGTCATAGTGGGCTCCTCACATCGCAATCTCTGCGAATGCTAGAGGCCACGCACCCACCCAGAATCCAACCAGGTCAGCCAGCCTCGGGCACTTTGGCCAATGCCTCGAACTCGTGACGTTCTTCCACAGACCAGCCTTCCCGAGCGATGAGCAGCTCGAACCCATCCAGTAGATCCCAGCCTT
>JASJHC010000034.1:0-11437 GCA_033791245.1 Acidimicrobiia bacterium
CATCGCAGCCAGAAGAACCAGAAGGGTGTTGCGGCGTTTGCCGGCAACGGGAGTGGCGAGGTTCATATGGCCCATTCTTTCGATCGCTTCCATGCGAACTAGGAGTCCGTTCCGATAGTTATCGGCAAAAACGACCAAAAAACTTGGGGACCAAAAACCTCGGTGGCAATAGGACTAGTGACCTATTGCTAAGGGGAAGTAACGCGCTCCCGCTCCGGCTCTGCGGGGTTTCCGTTGGTCCGCGGTTGTGGGAAGGGGCGCCAGGCCGAAGTGCGCGGGCGAGCGGCCTGTTGGGGCTGGGCCACGTTGTAACTCTCCTCGAGCACAGCAACCTCGATACCGCCGACCAGATCTGAGATCAAGTTGTAGACGACCGCACCAAGCGTCATAAAGGCGGTCGTCCCAATCACCCCAATGATGGCAAGCAGGACAACAATCCGGAAGTAGAGCGGACCATCGATGGTGAGTTCGATAGTGACCGCATCAAACAGGTCGACGATCTTTTCGGGGATACCCTTCTGCAAGACCAGGGACCACATCACCCACATGCCGAGCACGAAAACCAAGCCCATGACGGCGTTAAAGACGAACGATGCTTTCAGCACCGTCCACGGGTCGATCTTTCTGATTATTCGACGGACACGCCGAACTGCCATATCAAGGCTCCTTGGGATGACACGAGTGTAACGCCACCCCGCACATATCCAACGTTTCGCCTACCCGACTAGTTCCATCGGCGGTCTCCCCCGGGTGAGTTCCCGGAGTTCGGCGAAGCCGAAGTCCCAAGGAACTCGAAGAGTTCCCCCCTACCCCAGCGGCTCCGCCGCTGCCAAAGAACTCACGCAGTGAGTTCTCACTTTCCCCCAAAGGGGGGACTGACAGGAAGTCCACATGCCCGAGAACGAAGACTTGCCTATTCAGGCAAGTCTTCATCGTCATCGTCCCTAGGAACCAGGGCGGCTGCAGCGAGCTTGGTACCGGCATCAAGGTTCATCACCTTGACACCCGTCGAGGCCCGCTTCTGACGACTTATCTCGCCCGCTCCCTGACGGATCACGATCCCGTCGCTTGAGGTCACGAAGATGTTGTCTTCGGACGTGACCGACAATGCCGCCACCAACTCACCCCGGACTCGGGTCAGCTTCATGGCCTTGACTCCGATGCCTCCGCGTTTCTGCAGTGGGAACTCAGACATTGCGGTCCTCTTCCCGTAACCGCCGGTGGTCAGGATCAGAATCTCTGAGTCATCTGCCATGATTGCCGCGGATACGACTTCATCGCCCTCGCGGAGCTTGATCCCTCTCACTCCTCGAGTGTCTCTGCCCATCGGACGGGCATCCGACTCCGCAAATCGGATGGCTTGGGCATCCCTGGTGACCATGATCAGATCGTTCTCGCCGGAAGTGGCACGAACAGCAACGACCTCGTCGTCCTCCGCCAAATTGATGGCTACCAGTACCTGATTGCGCGAGTCGTAGTCCGTGAACTTGGTCTTCTTCACCTGTCCCTTCCTGGTGAACGCCACCAAGAAGCGATGTGACTCGTAGTCCCTGGTATCGATGATCGCCTCGATCTTCTCATCCGGCCCCATCGGGAGCACGGACTGAACAAGAGATCCCTTGGCGGTTCGCTCCTTGCGGGGCAGCTGATGGGCGCGCACCCGGTAGACCTTGCCACGGTTGGTGAAGAACAACAGGTAGGCGTGAGCCGAAGTGTGGAGCACATGGGTGATGAGGTCGTCATCACGGAGGTCCGCCCCCTTCACTCCTCGTCCGCCCCTTCCCTGCCGACGATACGTCTGCGCAAGAACTGACTTCACATAGCCAGCCTCGGAAGCGGTAACGACCAGCTCCTCGTCGGCAATCAAGTCTTCGAGCGACATGTCGCCCTCGTCGGCGATGATGCGGCTGCGTCGTTCGTCGCCGTACTTGTCCTGGATCGCGGTGAGCTCTTCGGTCAGTATCGACCGACGCAATTCCTCGGAGTCGAGAATCCCCTTCAACTCGGCGATGTAGTCCTGCAAGTCGTCGTACTCTTGGCGGAGCTTGTCGGTCTCCAGCGCGGTCAGGCGTCGCAGCGGCATATCGAGAATGTGGTTCGCCTGAATCTCAGAAAGCTTGAAGGTCTTCATCAGAGTCCGGCGGGCGTTTTCGACATCCTGCGAGCCGCGAATGATCTTGACGACCTCATCGATATTGTCGAGAGCAATAAGCAGACCCGAGACAATGTGCGCACGAGCTTCAGCCTTCTTGAGACGGAAAATGCTGCGACGCTCAATTACCTCGAGCTGGTGATCCACGTAATAGCCGACCATCTCGGCGATATTCAGAGTGCGGGGCACGCCGTCGACCAGAGCAACGGCATTGACGCCGAAGGTGTCTTCGAGCTGCGTGTGCTTGAACAGAAGGTTCAGCACGACCTGCGGATTGGCGTCCCGCTTCAGCTCGATAACCATGCGGATACCGTCTTTGTTGGTCTCATTCCGCAGATCGGCGATGCCCTGGACAGTCTTTTCCTTGACCAGGTCGGCGATCTTCGTCATGACCCGGTCGATCGACACCTGGTACGGGATCTCGCTGACGATGATCGTCATCCGATTCCGTTTGTTCTCGACGATGTCGGTGACCGCCCGCATCCGCACCGAGCCCCGCCCGGTCAGCAGTGCCTCACGAATCCCGGGGGTGCGTACGATGTAGGCGCCGGTCGGGAAGTCGGGAGCCTTCACGTACTGCAGCAGGTCCTCAGCGGTTGCCTCGGGTAGCGTGATCTTGTGCAAAGCCGCATCAATGATTTCAGTCAGATTGTGCGGTGGGATGTTGGTCGCCATACCAACGGCGATACCGGTGGAGCCGTTAACCAGCAGATTCGGATAGCGCGACGGCAGAACCGTCGGCTCTTGCCGCTCCCCTGAGTAGTTGTCAGCGAAGTCAACAGTCTCTTCGTCGATGCTCTCGAGAAGATGCATCGCGATAGGCGCCATCCGGGTCTCGGTGTAACGCATCTGCGCTGGTGGGTCGTCGACGGAACCGAAGTTGCCCTGTGGCTGTACCAGTGGGTATCGCTGTGAGAAGTCCTGGCCCAGACGCACCAAGGCGTCGTAGATAGCGTCGTTGGAGTGAGGGTGGAACCAACCCATCACGTCACCGACGACACGGGCGCACTTACGGAACGGGGTCCCGGGACGGATGCCCGAGTCGTACATCGAGTACAGGATGCGACGATGGACCGGCTTCAGTCCATCGCGGACATCTGGCAACGCTCGCGAGACGATGACGGACATGGCGTACTCGAGGAACGAGTCCTCCATTTCCCGCTCGATCTCGATCGGCTTTATTCGTTGAGTGTCTTCGTTCGGCATTTCAGTTGTCCCTGTTCTAAATGTCTAGGAAACGGACGTCTTTTGCGTTTTGCTGGATGAAAGTACGACGAGCAGAAACGTCGGTACCCATCAGCGTCGCAAAGACCTCTTCGGCCCGGAACTGGTCATCGAGCTGCACCTGCAACAACTGGCGCTTCGTGGGATCCATCGTGGTGTCCCACAGCTGGTCGGCGTTCATCTCGCCAAGACCCTTGAACCGCTGAATGTTCAGCTTGCGGCCTTCGAGCTCTGCCTTGACCTCGTCAAGGTGTTCATCGTTGTAGACCCAGCGCAGCTTGGTGCCGGCTTTGACTGAATACAGAGGCGGCTGGGCGATATACACATAGCCCGCCTCGATGATTTCGGTCATGTGGCGGAAAAAGAACGTCAGCAGCAGCGTTCGGATATGGGCGCCATCGACATCCGCATCGGTCAGGATGACGACCTTGTGATAGCGGGCCTTGGCGATATCCATCTCGTCGCCGATGCCGGTACCAATGCCTGTGATCAGCGACTGCACCTCGGTGTTCTGCAGCACGCGGGTCAGCCGGTTCTTCTCGACATTGATGATCTTTCCTCGGATCGGCAGGATCGCCTGGAAGTCCGAGTTGCGGGCCTGCTTGGCGGAGCCACCCGCCGAGTTTCCCTCGACGATGAACAGCTCGCTCAGCGCGGGGTCACGTGACGAGCAATCGGCCAGTTTCCCGGGAAGCCCTGACGATTCAAGCAAGCTCTTGCGACGAGTCAGATCACGGGCTTGCCGTGCCGCCATACGGGCCTTGGCAGCCGTGGATGCCTTGTCGATGATGCGCCGGGCGTCACCTGGATGTCGATCCAGCCACTCCGGGAACATCTGGTTGAGGGACCGCTCCACAAAAGAGCGGATCTCGGTGTTACCCAGCTTGGTCTTGGTCTGACCCTCGAACTGTGGCTGCCTGACCTTGACGGAGATCACCGCGGTCAGCCCTTCGCGAACGTCCTCGCCGGTGAGGTTGTCGTCCTTTTCCTTGAAGAGGTTGCGGCCCCTGGCGAAGTCGTTGATAGCCCTGGTCAGAGACTTGCGGAAACCCTCTTCGTGAGTACCACCCTCGTGGGTGTTGATGTTGTTGGCGAAGCTGAGGACGGTTTCGGTATAACCGCTGGTCCACTGCATGGCGACCTCGACCTCGGCCTCTTTCGTTACCGATTCGAAGTAGGCGACCTGCTTGTGGATCGGCTCGCGTTTGGCGTTGAGGTGCTTGACGAAGTCGATGATCCCGCCGCTGTATTTGAAGCTTTCCTCAACAGGCTCTTCGCCACGCAGATCATGGATGCGGAATTCGACACCCTTGTTGAGGAAAGCCATTTCCCTGACCCGGCTCTGGACGGTCTTGGAGTCGTATTCAGTTGTCTCTTCGAAGATGTCGGGATCAGCCCAGAAACGAAGAATGGTGCCCGTCCGCTTGGCCGGCTTTCCCTTCTTCAGCTTGGCCGTAGGGGTGCCGTATGCAAACGACTGAAACCAGTGGAAACCGTCCCTGATCACCTCGACATCAACTTGCTTGGAAAGAGCGTTGACCACCGAGACGCCGACTCCATGGAGTCCACCCGACACCGTGTAGGCCCCCGCCTCGAACTTGCCACCGGCGTGCAACACGGTCAACACAGTCGTTAGCGCCGGCAGCTTTGTCTTGGCATGCCTATCAACCGGAATACCACGACCGTTGTCACGGACCTCGATGCTGCCGTCGGGGTGAAGGAGCAGATCGATCTTGTCGCAAAAGCCGGCCATTGCCTCGTCAACTGCGTTGTCCAGCACCTCCCAGATGAGATGGTGGAGCCCCTTTGGCCCGGTGGATCCGATGTACATGGCCGGGCGTTTTCGGACTGCTTCAAGCCCCTCTAGAACGGTGATGTCCTTGGCGCCGTAGGACGCGGCGGACGACAATCTTGGCTTGCTCAACGGGACTCCTAGAGGCCGGAAAGGCCGTGGTATACGGTGTCAACTAACAATCATGTCATTATAGGCGAAACGCCAACGCAACCGGGCGTTTTCGGGTTCTTTTACCTACTCTGGGACCAGTCGCGGTTTCGGCTCACCCGCAACCGGATCTGGGCGACCTCGCCCCGACCGAGACGCTCATCGAGTGCCTCTCGGATTTTGCCTTGCTCGAGCCGCAATCGGGACGCCGCTCCTCCATCAGAAACCTCGACGGTAAGCACACCTTTCTCCAGGGCGACGGGACGTGATCGCTCTCGCCACGCCTCGGTGACTATGTCTGGCCAGGCTCCCTTGATCACCTCAAACGTGGCGAGCCGACCCTCAGTGACCCGCTCCAGGACCGTCTCGAAAGTTGCTCCAAGGGCATTGAGTCCACGATCAGGATCCTTACCGGTCCATGGGTTCTTCATGATTGTGCACTTGTCATGTCAGGACACCCTCTTGAACCCGCCACCGCCGCCCCATGTCTGGGACCTCATCATCGCGGGCGCTTGTGACAAAAACCTGACCATGTGGCAACAGACCCGTGACTCCCTCAGCTCGCCCCGGGTCCAGTTCCGAGAACACATCATCGAGTAGGAGAATCGGCGGACGTCCGTGACGCTCGTCAAGCAACTGATAGGCCGCGATGCGAAGACTCAACGCTACCGATCGCTGCTCCCCCTGACTTGCCTGCACCCTCACGTCACGATCATCGAGTCTGAACCCCGGGTCGTCACGATGGGGACCGGCGCTGGTGCTTCTTGTCTCCATGTCACGGTGCCGTCGCTCTTCGAGAGCGCCGAGCAGCGCCGAAGCAAACACCTCGAAGTCCGGGTCGAGTCCGTTAGCGATCTCCCCTACCTCCACCCACGAAGATGTGTACACGGGCCGCAACGACTCGCTAGATCGCCCACCAACGGTCTTGTAGGCATCTGTGAGACGATCACACAACCTCCCCAGGAGCCGAATGCGGTTAGCCAGTACCTTCCCGCCAGACTCGGCAACTCGAACATCCCAAACATCTAGCGTCAGTGGATCGGTGTGCCTCCCCTCCTGCCGCAACAGTGAATTGCGCTGGCGAAGAACCTTTTCGAACTCGCGTTGATCAGCACCCACCGTCGGCATCAGCTGTGCTCCAAGATCATCGAGGTATTCACGCCGCAGCGCCGGTCCTCGCTTCACCAGATCAAGGTCATCGGGAAGGAAAGCGACAATGGGTGCCGTTATCGCAACATCACTCAAGCGTCCCGGGCGCTTGCCGTTGACGAGCACCTGACGCCGCCCGATGGCAGGTAGCTCAACCGCGATGTCAATCATGGTGTCGTCGTCGCTGAAGCCGCCACGGATGATGGCTTGGTCTGCACCCGATCTAATGAGGGCTGCATCCGGCGTTCGCCGAAATGACTTCTGCATCGAGAGGTACCCAACAGCCTCGAGGATGTTTGTCTTGCCAGCACCGTTGCGGCCGATCAGCACGTTGATGCCGTTATCGGGTTCGAACCGGAGGCTCTCGTAGCTACGGAACTGGTTTAGCTCAAGCCAGGCAAGGTGCACGGAAGTGGACTACAGCCTGACCGGCATCAGCAGATAGCGGAACGAGTCGTCGTCGGCAGCTGTCAACAGACCCGGCTTCAGCGGGTTGATTGTCTCCAGAACCAAGTTCTCCGCCTTCATCGCCTGCACGCCATCGGTCAGATAGCGGGTGTTGAAGGCGATGACCATGTCTTCGCCCTCGTATGCCGCTTCGATGTATTCCGTTTCCCCACCGACGTCTTGCCTGCTGACACTCAGCTCGACACCGCCGGAACCAAGACTGAGCCGCACCGGGATGTGATCCTCTGCCACTAGGGAGGCGCGGCCTACTGCCTCGAGCAAAGATTCCCGACTGATCGTGAGGCGGTTCGGGTACGAATCCGGGAACAACTGACTCACATTCGGGAAGGAACTCTCTATGACCCGTGCGGTGAGTCGTCCCCTTTTGGAGACGAAGGTTCCTTCGCGTTCTGCGATCGTCATCGTCACCTTGTCGGCTCCGATAGTCCTGCCGATTTCCTTCAGGGCGCGATATGGGATGAGCGTTGTATCGACGCCGGCGACCCCAGGAACGTCACGAACCGCAAGGCGGTACGAGTCTGTCGCTACCAGTCTGAGATGATCGCTCTCGGTCTCAAAGAGCACTCCCGTGAGGGTCGGCCGTCCCTCGTCCTTCGATGCTGCGATGCCAACCTGGTTGAGGGCAGCGGTAAGCGCCTCGCCGTCCATCTCAACCCCGTTGCCCGACACACTCGTGCCACCGACGTCAGGAAAGTCGTTCGCATCAAATTCACGAAGGTTGAAGCGGGGACCGTTGCCGGTGATCTCAACTTCGCCGTCGCTTGCCGAGAACGAAACGGCCCCTGCCGGCAGCTTGCGTACAGCCTCTGCCACCAACTTTGCGGGCACGACCGTTCGGCCTTCCTCCAGCTCCTCGACCTCAAGAGTGGTCTTGATGGTTATCTCGGTATCGGTTCCGGTGACAGTCAGTGTTCCACCGGAAACCTCACACAGAAGTCCCTGAAGGATCGGAAGCGCCGACCGAGTGCCGACGGCTCTTCCTGCTCGGGTGAGCACATCTGCAAGGTCATCTCTTTCAGCTCGGATACGCACAGTTTTGTTTCCCTCTTCTTCGGTTCTTATAGATATAAAAGAGTAGTCGTAGTAGTAGGCCCTGTGGATTGTGTATAGGTTTCAGATTTCCCCGGTTTCATTGGGGAATCTCCTCCACAGTCAATGTGGACAAATACAGGTGTATCCACAGGGTCGTTTTGTGACATGGTGCTGTCTGTGGAGAACATCAAGTTGTCCTCAGGTCATGTGACAAACTTGTGACGTCGCTAAAGACCTCTGCATCGCTCTGCATTAGGGTCTTGATTTTCTCAACGGCGTGCAAAACGGTGGTGTGATCGCGTCCCCCGAAGGACTTGCCGATTTTGGGAAGAGAGAGATCCGTGTACTCACGACATAGGTACATGGCGATCTGCCGGTATCGGGCGAGAGGCTGTCGCCTACTAGGTCCGAGTAGATCATCACGGGTATTGCCGGTAAATGAGGCGACACGATTGATGATGTCATCAGATGTCAAGGGCTTGGTGGCAGAGTTTCCCACCAGATCACGGAGGACCTCTTTGGACATCTCGAGGGTGATCTTCTCGTGCGTGAGTGCGGCATAGGCCGTTACCCGCGTCAGGGCCCCCTCGAGCTCCCTGATGTTGGTGTGCACGCTTTCGGCGATGAAGTCCAACACCTCCTTGGGAACGGGGGTAGGTGCGAACTCAGCGTTACTCCGCAGGATCGCAAGACGAGTCTCAACGTCCGGCGTTTGGATGTCGGTAAGGAGTCCCCATTCGAAACGACTACGGAGGCGGTCCTCGAGAGTAGATAGATGCTTCGGATGGCGATCGGATGTGATCACCAATTGTTTGCCGGCTTCGTAGAGGCTGTTGAAGGTGTGGAAGAACTCCTCGAGGATCTGTTCTTTGCCATCGAAGAATTGGACATCATCGAGGAGAAGAACATCGATGGTTCGGTAGCGCGCTTTGAACTCATCCATGCGCTTGCGGCGGATGCCGTTGATGAATTCGTTGAAGAACTGCTCGGAAGTCACATAACGAACGACGGCACCCGGAGCCAGCTCGTGGCGGTGATGACCGACGGCGTGGAGCAAGTGAGTCTTGCCAAGACCGGCATCGGCATAGATGAACAAGGGGTTGTACTGACTGCCCGGTTGCTCTGCAACGGCCATGGCGGCAGCATTGGAGAACCGGTTCGACGGTCCAACGACAAAGTTGTCAAAGGTGTACTTCGAAACCAAACGGGATTCACCGTTCAACGGGAGCCGTGGCTGTTTCGATGGTGCAGCCGGAGGGGACGGCACCGTGTCGGTGGCCGTTTGCTTTGTGGCTACAGGTTCCTCTGTAACTTCGAGGAGTACCTCCACGTCGTCGCCATAGATCGAGATTGTGGCGCGGCGCAGAGCCGGCAGGTACCTATCTCGAACCCAGGAGCGGTGAAACTCGCTTGGAGCTTCCAGTGTCAATGCTGATCCGCTCCGATCGGGTCGCAGCGGTGCAATCCACGTCTGCCATGCGCCAACCGAAAGTTCATCTTGCACGACTTGTTTGAAGCTGTCCCATTGCGAAGGGAGCGGTTCAGGTTGTCCGTAAGTCATAATTTGACAGTGCCGTCCTCTAGCCCATACGACATCCACATATCTATCCACAGTCTGTGGAGAACCTATGTGAGCGCGCCCGTTTCTAAAAAGTCCTTGGGAAGTTGCTTGCTGGCAATTCAGCCTGCCGAGCGAGTGTATGGAGTGTTGGCTGCGGGATGCAAGAACGGCAAAAGCGCGGCTATCACCGTTTCCTATCGACGAACAGAATGGGTGTAATAGGCTGTGCCGCAAGGCATATCGGGACTAAGAACCAAGCGCCAGGGAGCGCCCCAATAGGCCATATTCATCAGAACAGGCCTAATTCTTTCTTTCGCGGGGAACACTAACTTTTCGCGATTGTGGCGGAATGGGGGCCGACAACGGGTTTCCCCTTTGACAACCTCTCCGGGTACTTCATAACCTAGCGCCGACCCCGAACTCCCCTATCTGGACTCCTTTTGTTATGAAACGCACTTATCAGCCCAATGTCCGCCGCCGTAAGCGCAAGCACGGCTTCCGTTCTCGGATGCGCACCCGCGCCGGGAGGGCCGTCATCAAGAGGCGTCGCACCAAGGGTCGCCATCGCGTCTCGGCCTGATTCCCGTAGCCGCGACCGCGTCTTGCAATATCGATCGTTGCGGGGTCATGGCGCTTTTTCGCTGGCCTACAGGAACGGCACCCGGCGGCGGTGTGGAGCAATCACTTCGGTTGTTGCCGCGGGACCAGCTGGTCCGCCCACCGTCGGCTTTGTTTGCAGCAAGAAGATAGGCTCTGCAGTGATGCGCAACAGAGCAAAGCGGCGGATGCGTGCCGCAACGTCTCGTTGTGTGCTGAAAGGCGATACGGTATACATACTGATTGCTGATCGCGGAGTATTGACTGCCGACTTCGACAAGCTGGTCAGCTGGATCGGTCGCTGCACTGCGGACCTCACCGGCGTTGAGGAGAAATGATGAAGTTGAAGCCCTACCATCCAGCCTTCTGGGCGGTCAAGATCGTCGGTGGATATCGTCGTCTTATCTCTCCCCTGCTCGGCGACAATTGCCGGTATCGGCCCACATGTTCTGAGTACACCCAGGATGCGCTGCGGATCCATGGGTTAGGCAAGGGAAGTTGGATGGCGGTACGACGTATCTCCAGATGTCATCCCTGGCACGATGGCGGCTACGATCCGGTACCGCTCAGTAATACATCCGAAGAAACCTCACCACAAGGCAACCTGACGTGAATCCTTTCACCATCCTTGCTCCCCCACTGGGGCAGCTGCTCTCGATTCTGTATGACATATGGCCAAACAACTACGGCGTAGCCATCATCCTGCTGACGCTTTTGGTCAGCCTGGTGCTGTTTCCTCTGACGTTGAAACAGACTCGGTCGATGAAGGCGATGCAGGAGATCCAGCCTGAGGTCAAGAAACTCCAGAAGGAGTTCAAGGCCGACAAGGAAGAGCTCAACAAGCGGATGATGGAGCTCTACCAAGAGCATGGGGTGAACCCAGCCGCCGGCTGTCTCCCCCTTATCCTGCAAATGCCGATCTGGTTTGCGCTCTATCGAGTCTTTAGGGTCGGACCCAGCGGAGAGGATGCCTCGATGCTCGACCCGTCGGACATCATTCCGGTGGACTCCAATCTCGCCGAGGCACTCCTCAACGGAAACACCGAGTTTCTCAGCCTCGACATGCTGCAGTCGCCACAAGCGGCCACGGCCGCCGGCATGTCAACGGCGATTCCGGCGATCCTACTGGTACTCGCAGTCGTAGCCTCCAGTTTTTACCAGACAATGCAGATGTCCAAGCGGAACAAGGGCAAAGACAACCAACAAGAGAACAAACAAGCACAACAAATGCAGACGATCACCAAGATAATGCCCTTGTTTATGGGATTTATTTCCTGGGGCTTCCCGATGGGACTCGTCATGTACTTTGCGG
>JASJHC010000035.1:0-3042 GCA_033791245.1 Acidimicrobiia bacterium
GCCGTTGCCGGTACGGCGGCTACCTTCGGTCCGGGCATCCTCGTCGATCTAGCCCAACCGTCGCTAGTCATCATGATTGGGGTTGTCGTCGTCGCCGGAGGGTTTGCGTGGCATGATCAGAAGGTCACTCGCAACGAAGGATTCGTTCTGCTGGGCGTCTTCCTGTTGTTCACCATCTTGAGCTACTGATGACTAGCAACGCCGAGATCGGTAGAGTTCTACAGGAACTGGTTGACCTGCTCGTCATGGCGGAAGGCAGTAAGCAGGCGTTCCGGGTACGCGCCTATGAGAAGGCGGTAGCCGCGGTCCAAGCGCTCCCCCAGGACGCGGCAGCGATGACAGCCACCGAGCTTGTCAAGGTGCCGGGGGTCGGAAAGAGTACGGCTGGCAAGATCCGTGAGTACGTCGACACCGGTGCTGTCGCCAGAATCACTGCTCTGCGCCAGCGGTTCCCCGCCGAGATGATGGAGCTGACTCGGATTCCCGGGCTTGGCCCGAAGACCGTGGTCATGTTGCGGGATCAGCTCGACGTTGCCTCCGTCGACCAGTTGCGGGAGGCCATTGCCAACGAATCGCTTCAAGGACTTCCGGGTCTTGGCCCCAAATCGCAACAGAAGATCGCCGCTGCCATCGAACGGATCGGCCTTCACGGCAAGGATCGGCGGACCCCTATTGCCGATGCACTGCCAATCGCTGAAGACTTGGTGCAAGCTCTGATGGACCTGCCGGCTGTATCCAAGGCGCAGTATTGCGGATCGCTGCGGCGATTCCGCGAAACGATCGCCGACATCGATGTGGTGGTCGCCAGTAAGGAACCGGCCGAAGTCATGGCGGCGTTTGTAGCGATGCCGCTCGTCGACAGCATCATCGGGCAGGGCGAGACAAAGACGTCAGTCCTAACTGCAGCTGGTCTTCAGATCGACCTGAGGGTCGTAGCCGCCAGCCAATTTGGGGCGGCGGTGTTGTACTTCACAGGGTCGAAGCAGCACAACATCGAGCTGCGGCAACGTTCGATCGACAGAGGGTTGCTGCTCAACGAGTACGGACTCGAGGATTCCGCAAGTGGCAAGGTCGTCTCCTCGCGAACCGAGACGGCGATCTATAAGGCGCTGGGGTTGCGCTACATCCCGCCAGAGATGCGGGAAGGACTCGGCGAGATCGCTGCAGGTGACGCCGGTACCATGCCACGGCTCATCGAGGTCGACGACATCCGCGGCGACCTGCATGTCCATTCGACTTGGTCTGGCGATGGTCGTAGTCCGCTCGATGACATGGTTGCCGCGGCGGCCGCCAGAGGGCTTGAGTACATCGCTATGACTGAACACGCCGAAGACTTGAAGATCAACGGTTTGTCCCGCGAGCAAGTCTTCGCAGAGAGCAAGGAACTCGACCGGCTGCGTACGGAATACCCGGACTTGACGATCCTGCATGGCTCAGAACTCAACATCGGCGCCGATGGGACCGTCGACTATGACCCGGATTTCTTGGAGAACTTCGACTGGTGCGTGGCATCGGTACACACCTACTTCGAACTGTCGGAAGCAGAGCAGACCGAGCGCGTTATCACCGCGATGAACAATCCGGCGGTCAGCGCAATCGGCCACCTCACCGGTCGTCGTATCGGCCATCGCCCCGGTATCGAGCTCAACTCCAGGGCGATCTTCGATGCTGCAGCCGAGACTGGCACTGCCCTCGAGATAAACGGTCACCTACACCGGCTCGATGTTCCCGCCGACCTTCTGGTGACTGCCCGCAACACCAATGGGCTCCGTTTCGTGATCTCAACCGACAGCCACCACACCACCGAGTACGAGAATGTGCAGTGGGGTGTGAATAACGCCAGACGGGGCTGGGTGGATCGAGAGTCCGTGATCAACACTCTCCCGCTGGCCAGTTTCCTCGACTTTGTTGCAGCCAAGCGTAGGTAGCGCCGCTTGCGAGTTCACATTTTGGTAATGCCGATTTGGGGTCAGACCTGCCGATAGACACTTATTGTGACCTCCATGTCGAACACCACTATTTCCGAAAACCAAGCCGGGCTCGCCGGCGCCGTATCAGCCGGAGTTGCCCTCGGGCTAACTGAGCTAATCGCCGGGATCACCGAGCGAGTCCCGTCGGCTATTGCCTCCGTCGGTTCCGTGGTCATCGACATCTCCCCGCGATTCGTAAAGGAAATGGCGATCAACGTCTTTGGCACAGCCGACAAGGGAGCCCTTGCCATTGGAACGGCCATCATCGGAGTACTCATCGGCTGGCTGGTCGGACGGACCGCCCGTACCCGTCCTTGGGTTCCCTGGGCCGCCTTTGGCGTCTTTGCGCTGGTTGGTATCGCCGCCGCGTTGGACGGCGTTGCGATCTCGGTGCCGCTCACCGTCTTCTCCATCACCGCCTCCGCAGTCGTTGGAGTGTTCACCTTGCGGTCGATGATCAACGTTGTAGAGACCCCCACCGACGGTCTGGCTACAAATCCACAACGCCGCCGCTTCCTCGCCCAAGTAGCAGGCGCGGGTACCGTCGCCGCGGTTGCCGGTCTCGGTGGTCGCCAGCTGATCATCGTAAGATCCGAAGAAGTGAGACAGGCGGTGTCTCTCCCCGTCGCCGACCTCACCGTCCCTGCTCCACCTCCAGAAGCCCAGTTTGCTTCTGTGCCCAACCTCAGTCCGATCGTCGTCCCCAATGATGAGTTCTATCGCATCGATACTGCGCTGGTGGTACCCCGCCCCGACCCTGAGACCTGGCGTCTCAAGATCACCGGCATGGTGGACAACGAGTTGGAGTTCTCTCTCGACGACTTGATGAAGATGTCGTTGTACGAGGAGTACGTGACCATTGCCTGCGTATCGAATGAGGTCGGTGGAGATCTCATCGGCAACGCCAAATGGACAGGAGTCCGACTGGTCGACCTGCTCGAGCAAGCCGGTGTCCAAGCTTCGGCTGAACAACTATTGAGCCGATCGGTTGACGGCTGGACCTCCGGCTTCCCTGTTGAGTTGGCGTTCGATGGCCGTGATCCTCTGCTGGCGATTGGTATGAACGGTGACC
>JASJHC010000036.1:0-7674 GCA_033791245.1 Acidimicrobiia bacterium
ACCCCGACAACAAAACCGCCCAGCATTGCGCCAAAGGCGGTTCCCAGTCCACCGAGAATCACCGCGGCGAAAATGAGTAGCAAGACCTTTGCGCCCATGTCCCACTGCACCTGCTCGGAGATGCCGAACATGACGCCACCGAGGCCAGCCAGTCCCGCGCCGACGACCCAGGTCACCAGGATCACTCTCGAAACGTCGATCCCCGAGGACTCCGCCAAATCGGCATTGTCGGAAACGGCCCGCATCGCCGTCCCCAGCTTGGTGCGAGTCAGGAACAGCCCGATCAGAGCGAGAACCACCAGCGTGAACCCGATGATTGCAGGGTTCTTGGGGACAGTCGTGATGCCGAGTATCTGCACGTCCGTCTGGATCGCATAGTTGCGGAACGGACGGGGCAATCCGCTGAAGGCGACAAGAATCCCGTATCGGATTACAAACGAAAGCCCGATTGACACAACGATCAGCGATACGAGACCGGTACTTCGTTTCCGCAATGGACGCCACAGCGCGACTTCTTGCAGACCACCGAAACCAGCTACCAGCAGCACAGCGGGTATCCCGGCGATCAGGATGTGCCAGCCCCAGCTGAGCGAAGGGGAGTTGAAGAAATAGGCGATAACCGCACCAAGGGTCACCAGATCGCCGTGTGCAAAATTGACCAGTCCCGTCACTCCGAAGATCAGCGACAAACCGACAGAAGACAAGGCGATGATCGCACCGAACTTGAGTCCAATGACGAAGAGCGAACCAACACGATTCCAGTTGCTGACTCCCGAGGCCAACCCTGGGCCAAGGTTGAAACGGGCTGTCTTGTTCTGGTTGTCGCGCACATTGACTGCGGGAAGCTCAAAACGTTCCGGGTCAGTCAGCGCGACACCCTCGGGCAGACTGTCGACGTCGAGCCGCACAACGTATTCACCGGCACCGGGGACCGGAATCTCCCACGCACCGTCCGGTCCTGATTCGGTAGTGCCTATGAGCGCTCCGCCCTGTTCAACGGTGATAGTGACACCCGCCACGGATTCGCGCACGTCGGCATCGATCTTTTCGAGGGTGCCCCCGATTGTCTCGTTCTCGGCAAAGGCAGCCAGCGGAGCAGACACAATCGCCAAAAAGGCGATCGCGGCGAGCAGAATCGAGCGTGATCTAGTGAGCAAGGTGCGGGGATTGTAGGTGGCAAGGAGGGTGGCAGGCAATCGCCGTGGAAGCTCGTCCCTGCAACAGAACGCAATACCCGTCTGCAGGCCGACCAGCCGCACCTGAAGTTGTTCGACATCCTCCTAGGGAGGCCGACCTGTAGAAAGCTCGGGCGGGCTAGCTGTCAGAGTCAGAAATCGGCAACAACTCTTGAAGCAACGGATGCAGTCGCCCGAGCGCTGCCACCAAATCGCGCCACAGCCGCGCTGCGACCTCGCTCTCCCCTGCCTTGGCCGCCATCTCGACCGCAGCTGCCGCCTGCTGCGACTCTTCTGCGGTCATCTGCCCACATGCACCCTTCAAGCGATGAGCTATTTTGCCAAGCGATTCGATGTCATCCGATCCAACAGCACTGTTCCCGTCGTCAACCAAACCAGCAGATTCCTCTACAAAGATGTTGACGATCTCACAGAGGAACTCAGGATCATCGCCAAACTGTGCGACTGCCTGTACCTTGTCGAAGATAACCACATCCATCTCCTCTTCTGGTCCGGGGCCACCCAGCTGCGGAGGTTCCGCGCCGCCGGCCATCTGCTCGACCGTCACGAATAGCTCTTCAGGACGGAACGGTTTCGATACGTAGGCATCCATTCCAGCCTCGATGCACCGAGCTTCGTCTCCGGCCATTGCGTGAGCGGTCAAAGCAATAATTGGGATGCGGCCGCCGACGTCGGCCTCTATCTTGCGGATCTCGGCTGTTGCCCCGAAGCCGTCGAGCTCCGGCATTTGGATATCCATAAGAATGATGTCAAACGTACCGTCGCGGAATGCCGCAACCGCCTTGTTGCCATCGTCGACAACCGTGACGTCGTGACCACGTCTGGCGAGAAGTCGCACCGCTAGTTTCTGGTTGATTGGCGAGTCTTCGGCAAGCAGGACGCGGAGTTCCTTGCGCCTTTCCCGTAACCAGTGCCGTGTGATCATTTCGCTGCTGCCAACGCTGTCTCCAGCAAGCAGCAGCAGCGCTTCGACGAAGCTGCCGGGTCCAAGAGGTTCGGCTAGGTAGGCCTTGAAGCCAAGCTGACGATACCGGCTGGCGATACCACGCTGCCCACTTGGGGTGAGGGCCACGGTCGGAATCGTGGCGAGAATGCCGCTTCTGCCCAGCTCTTCTGCGGAGATCGCGGAGCAATCAGTTGTTGCTAGCACCGCTGCATCGAATTCGATGCCAGATGCTTCAATCACCTCCAGCGCTTCTTCGACACTGGCCACGATGGTGGCAACCATGCCTGACCGATCGAGTGTTGTTGCGACCTGCAGACCCCGTGTCTCAACATCAGCAACAACCAGGACCTCAGCGTCGCCGGAATCGCTGTGGTGAACCGGCCCGATCGCAGCGGGATCGACCTGCTCCAGCGGGATCTCGAAGCTGAACGTGCTGCCCTCTCCCAACACGCTCGTAGCGGTCAGTTTGCCACCCATCATCTCGACGAGCTCGGCTGTAATAGCGAGACCAAGCCCGGTCCCGCCATATTTCCGCGATGTGCTGGAGTCGGCTTGGGAGAATGCTTCGAAGATTGCATCCAGCCGTTCTTCCGGGACCCCGATCCCGGTGTCAATCACCGCAAACCGCACCGCGTATTTCCCACTCTCTTCGCCAGTGGAAAGGACTCGAACGGTGACCCCACCCACGTGGGTGAATTTCACGGCGTTGCCGATGAGGTTGAACAAGATCTGGCGTACCCGTCCCGGGTCCCCAATGAACCCGTGTGGTAGTTCGGGATCTATGTCGGCCTCAAGGGTTATCCCTTGCTCGCGGGTCCGCACTGACATGGTGCCAACTGTGTCGGCGACTGTATCGCGCAGGCTGAACGGAATAGCCTCTAAGGACAGCCGGCCGGACTCGATCTTGGCGAGGTCGAGGATGTCGTTGATGAGGTCGAGCAATGCATTTGACGCCTGACCGACCGTTGTCAGGTAGTCACGCTGTTCGACGGTCAGTTCAGTGAGCAAGGCGAGGTCGGTCATACCCAGAATGGCATTCATCGGAGTCCGGATCTCATGGCTCATATTGGCCAGGAACTGCGACTTCGCGATGTTGGCTACCTCGGCGGCGTCCTTGGCGGCCCGCAACTCTTCAGCGGCTTGGTGACGTTCTGTCACATCCCGGGAGACAACCTGGTATTCCAAAGGCAGCCCGCTATCCGGATCTCGGACCAACCGGGAACTCCCCTCAAGCCAGACGTAGTGACCATCCGCATGCCGC
The DNA here is from genome assembly GCA_033791245.1 of Acidimicrobiia bacterium. Classification (GTDB taxonomy): domain Bacteria; phylum Actinomycetota; class Acidimicrobiia; order Spongiisociales; family UBA5794; genus JAAETI01. Next base: position 3,404 of record JASJHC010000036.1, read on the forward strand.
ATCCGATAAGTGGCGTTTGACGGCTCGTCGCCTTGCGGCATCACGAACTTGCGGTATTGCTCGACCTCGTCGGGATGGACGAGGTCAGCAGTATCGATATCAACAATCGCACTGGGCTCGTAGCCGAGCACCGTCTGCACCGATGGCGATACATAGCTCAAATGGCCGTACGGACCGCGCCGCGAGATTATGTCGGTTGAATTCTCGGCAAGCAGCCGGAAGCGTTCCTCACTCGACCGCAACGCCTGCTCGGACTTGCGACGCTCGTCGATGGGCCGGGCTGCTATCACAAAGCCCTTTACCCGCGGGTCTTCGTACCGGTTGGTTCCGATCGATTCGAAGTACTTCCAGGTGCCGTCTTTGTGACGAATCCGGTGCTGAACTTCGCCAGAATTGGCACCGAACGGAGTTGCCATCGCCGCCCCAAAAACCGAGCCGATGTCTTCGGGGTGCATGAAGTCAACCGCTTCTCGTCCCACGACATCTTCGACCGACCAGCCGAGTAGTTCGGTTATCGAGGGGCTGGCGAACCGAAGGACCCCATTGGAGTCGAGTGTGATGATTAGGTCAGAAGTGGCATCCAGAATGACCTGGAGACGAGACTGGCTGCGATCGAGCGCTTGTTCCAACTGATCGCGGTCGGTCACATCGGTAGCGACCCCGACCACCCGGCTGACTTCACCTGTATTGTCGAGCTGCGGGCTAAGTCGAATCTGCCATCGTCGACCAAAGGCGAGCAGCGCTTCTGTATGGGCCTGCCCCGACAGCGCCGCGGTATACATTTCGTCCCAGCCATCGACTCCGGAGAAATCCTCGGCGGTCATCCCGGCAAGCCCGCGCTCGGCTGATGTGACCAGCCCGACATCACGGCCCGCGGAAAAGGCGAAACGTCCCTCACTGTCGATCGAGAAGAGGACAATCGGCGCTTCGGCTACAACAGCCCGCAGCGTGGCGTCCCCAGGTTGCGATTCACCGCCATCAGAATCCGAACCCGTCCGGTCGAGCAGGCGCGCTGCTGTGTCGACGAGGGCCTGAACCGTTTCCAATCGGGTTGTAGTCACCTCTGACAGTACGAGGACCCCATGTGCGACACCGCCAACCGATAGCGGCTGGCACAACATGCCTGGCCCTTCGCCGTCATAGACGAGCGTGCGAGCTGCCAGCGCCCGTTGCACCAGGTCAGCATCACCGCCATCCCACGCCATATTCACCACAGCGTGGGGCTGGACGTCGGTCGTTCCGTCGGCCTCGACAATGAGCCCACCTATGCAGCCCGCCCTGGCTCCGGTGAGTTCGACAACCGAGTCGAGAAGCTTGGCAAACAGACGGCGCGGATCAACCTGATCAATGAAATCACGCTGTGCCCGGACAATCGCGTTCGCAATCTCCAGGTTCCACTGATCACCATGCGCCTCGATGGGGCCGCCCGCGCTGTAGTCCGGTACCGGCATCTAATTGCTGTCGGCAGGAAAGGCTCCAGGTTGAGGGCTATACAGCCGCGGTAGGCTCCTGCTGGACGTGGAATCCGAGGAGGAATCGTGAGACTCGTTGAGTGTGTTCCCAATTTCAGCGAAGGTCGCAATCAATCGGTCATCGATGCGATCACAGCACAGATATCCGTTGTCGACGGCGTCGAACTGCTCGATGTTGATGCTGGGGCTGACACCAACCGTACCGTCGTGACCTTCGTCGGAACCCCCGAGGCAGCGGTAGAGGCTGCCTTCCACGCCATTGCCACGGCCCGCGAGCTCATTGATATGGCGTCCCACAGCGGGGCCCATCCCCGCATGGGAGCTACCGACGTGTGCCCATTTGTGCCCGTCGCCGGGGTCACGATGGAGGAGTGTGCCGAGCTGGCTAGAGACCTGGCTTCCCGCGTCGGGAATGAGCTCGGCATCCCTGTCTACCTCTACGAGCATGCTGCCCACGACGGCAGGCGTTCTCTGGCGGATGCAAGACGAGGCGAGTACGAGGGTCTCTCGGATCGGCCCGATCGACCCGATTTTGGCCCCGAGTACAACAAGGCAAGCGGTGCGACAGCAATTGGGGCCCGCGAGTTCCTAATTGCCTACAACGTGAATCTCAACACCAAAGACCGCCGGCTCGCCCATCAGGTCGCTCAGGCGGTTCGTGAACTAGGCAGGCCACAACGCGACGACGCAGGCAAGATCATCAAGAACGACGAGGGCAAGACCGTCTTCATTCCCGGCCGATTCAAGGAGTGCAAAGCGGTCGGCTGGTACCTCGAGGAGTACGGACGATCCCAGGTATCGATCAATCTCACGGATTTCAACGTCACCTCGGTCCATGCCGTTTTTGATGCCTGTCGTGAGGAGGCCGCCAAACGAGGGATGAGAGTCACCGGTAGCGAGCTAGTTGGCCTGATCCCCCGCACCGCGCTGTTGGCAGCTGGTGATCACTACCTGAACCTGCAGGGCAAAACAACTGGGGTGCCGGAGACGGACCGCATCAACGCAGCAGTGCTTTCGTTGGGCCTCAGCGAACTCGCCCCGTTTGACCCTTTGGAGAAGGTCGTCGAATACCGCTACGGATCAGACGGCAAAGACCTGGTCACACTCCCGGTATTTGATTTCCTGGACGAGCTCTCGACGGACTCTGCGGCGCCGGGCGGGGGCAGCGTCGCTGCGTTGTGCGGCGCGTTGGCTGGTTCATTGACCGCGATGGTGGCTGTGCTAACTCATTCCAAGAAAGGCTTGGAGCACCGGCAAACCGCGATGGAGACGTTGGGTGGTGAAGCGCAGCAGCTCAAAGACTGGTTCACCGCTGCCGTTGACCGTGACACAGACGCGTTCAATGCAGTTCTGGCTGCAATCCGGCTGCCAAAAAAGACCGAAGAGGATGCGGCACTGCGTGCGGTCGCGATGAACAAGGCCAATCTCGGCGCCGCCACGGTTCCCCTCGAGGTCATGGAACATGCGGTCACGGCACTACGCCTCGCTCTTGTCGCAGCTTCGGACGGGAATCCCAATTCGGTGTCCGATGCCGGCGTTGCCGGTCTCTGTGCGCTGGCCGCGGCCGAGGGAGCTTCTTTGAACGTCCGCATCAACATGCCACAGCTCGACCAGGATGACGCAACGGATTTGACGGAACGACACGATGCGGTGATCGCCCTAGCTCGCACAACTGCCGCCGAGGTGACTGCCGCTGTCGACCGAGTACTCGACCAGTCCTAGATACTTGTGCGCCGGCATTCCGGGCGAAGGCCTCCTAGGCTTGCCCAATGCCTGAGTCATTCGAGGAATTCAAAAAGTCGTTCTACTACGGGGAGCGTTCTGACCTTTCATTCAAATTCCTGAGTTCAATGTCCGACGAAACCGCCGCAGCCTTCTTCCAGGAGCTCTTGTCCGAGGTCGGTGCGGCGTATGACACTGGTGACCTGTCTGCCATTCTCGATCTCGCCTATCGGGCGCAGGTCGCTGGCTACCAACCCGACAGTCCATCACGGTGGAGCCATGAAGATCGACCTTTCACCCCGATCAGGAAGCATCTCAAGGACTCTCGAGTAGGCATGCTCACTTCAAGCGGCCATTTTGTGGCCGGCGACGATCCCAACCCGTTTGGCGTCGAAGATATGAGCCAGAGCGAGGCAGAGGATCGAATCAGCGAATTCATGCGAGCTGCCCCGCTTCTCGCTTCCATCCCCAGGGACACCCCAGCTGAGCAGCTTGTTGTTCGCCATGGTGGCTACGACACCCGCGCTGCGCGGCGAGACCACAATGTGACATTTCCGCGGGACGGGCTGGTTGCCGCCGCACAGGCGGGACGGATCGGGGAGCTAGCCGACACGTTGTATTCCTTTCCCGGAGCAACTGCTCAGGGAAGGGTCAAGCAACAAGCGCCCAAGTGGGCCAAGCAGATTGCAGCCGACTCGATCGACGTGCTGCTGTTGGTGCCCGTCTGACCGGTGTGTCATGTGTCGGTCGGGCACATTGCAAGAGAAATTGAGAGCCACGGGATCCCGACCGTGTCGATCTTCGTTAAGGCGTTCCGTCACGTCGCTGAGGACATGGGGGTGCCCCGCACAGTCGTGACGAGACACCCGATGGGGCGGACGATGGGTGCGCCCGGCGACACTGATAGACATTCGGCAGTGCTCGAAGCGGCGTTCGCACTGCTCGAGAAAGCGAGCGAGGGCGGCATCGTGACAGAATTCACAGATCCGTTCCGTCCAGGGAGATCTGAGAGCAAGTGACCTACGGCCGACTCCAATCGGCCGCTTCGACCTCTGCTGCAAATCCATCTAACTCGCT
>JASJHC010000037.1:0-3107 GCA_033791245.1 Acidimicrobiia bacterium
CCCGATAATCGCAACCGCTGAAGCGGAACCAGTCGGCCCCAGCAATGTCGGCCTAGGTTCAGTCGTGTTGACCATCGCAGTTGGCGTGTTTCTCGTCTGGGTTGGGTATGCCGTTATCAACAGCAGGCGCCGGACTCGACCCCCGGAAACGCCTGCCCCCAACCAAGAGTTCTTCATGGACAATGAAGGCCTGGAGAACGACCGCCTCACCCGCGTACTGACCGCGGCCGTGCTTGCCGCCGCCGTACTAGCGATCGTCTTGCCCATCTACTACGTCAACGAGACCGGCCGCCAGGAGGCCGCTGCCGAAGAGATCGATGAGGACTATCTCCACTTTGGCGAAGAATGGTGGGTCAAGTTCGAGTGCACCGCGTGTCATGGCCCCGACGGTGGTGGCGGTGGTGCCGAGATCGCTGAAGAACGTTCCGGGCTGATCTCAACATGGGCGGCTCCTGCAATCAACGATGTCTTCTACCGCTACGACGAAGAGGAAGTACGCCACTGGATCGTCAACGGACGAGCAGGCTCTCCGATGCCCGCCAATGGACTGGATGGTGGCGGTGCCATGACGGTCCAAGAGATCGATCAGGTTGTCGACTATCTCAAGAGCCTACAGGTCTCGCAGATGGACGCTTTCGGCAAAGCCGACGCAGCCGTCGCAACCGCACTTGATCGCATCACAAATGCCGAGGCCAGCATTCAGACCCGAATCTTGATCGAAGAGACCAGCCTCAAAGACATCCAGAGCCGCCCCGCCCAATTCAGCGTTATTCGTTCGATGCCAGACGATGTCGATGCCCTGCTCGGTGGGGCCGGGACCTGTACCGACGAATCTGCAGCATTGGTCGGAACAACGTGCGCTAACCCTGGTCCTGATGCCGATCGTGACGGACTTGTCGACGAAGCCGAGTCGGCGCTGGCGGCCATGGCGACATCGGCAGTGGAGACTGTCATCTCGCTCACCGTCGATACCGCGACACTCGAGGTCAATGAACTCGAAGACACCGCATTTGCACTGAGCCTGTCCCCGACCTCGGCATTTTCGATGACCGACGCCACCGGCACCCCGATCGCTGATCTGGAGGCCGTTGCCGGCTTCATCTCTCATCTTGACGCCAAGCATCTCGAACTGTCGCTGCTAACCGATCGCAACGACCAATTCGCCGCTCCTGTCATTGCAGGAATCGCTTTTCTCAATGCTGCCCTTGAGCAAAAGGCCTGGGGTGTCGACTTCACTGAGGTAGCCGCAGCTACAGGACTCACCCAGGATGACGCCGCCCGGTCAGTCGGTCTATTCAACGCCTACTGCGCTCGTTGCCATACCGCTGGGTACAGCGCAGGCATCGAATTCGAGCAAGATCCAGGTTCCGGGGCCTGGGCACCAGCTTTGACCAACGGACGAACCCTTGTGCAATTCCCCGACGCCCAGGATCACATCGCTTTCATCATCAACGGTGCCGAAGCATCCGCCGAGTACGGCATCAACGGCATCAGCGGCGTTGGCGGTATGCCAGGGTTTGGTGCGGTGTTGAGCCAGGAGGACATCGAGTTGATCGTTATGTACGAGAGGTCAATGTGATGAACCTGATCAATAGGATCATCAAGGACGAGCGCGGTATCAGCGCGCTGGAGCGCTTCGGTCTGTTCGCCGCCGTCTTCTCGGTCCTAGTTTTCATCCCCGTTTTCCGCTCGATACTTGGCGACATCTTCGATGCAACGCTTGGCCAGGTCGACGATGAAGGCCACCTCACCGGCTTGGCAGTCGCCTTGCGTGGCATCCTGATCACGATCGTCGCGATAGTCTCATTCCTTGGCTCTGGCTATCTTCTGCTCTACACCAACCTGGGAGCTCGTCTCGGCTTCCTGGTGTCGGGTGCAGCCACGTTTGGTTGGATGGTCATCGGGTCAACGCTGTTTGTGGTCTACGCACCCCGGGGGCTGCGTCCTGCGAACTTGGAGGGACTCAATGCCTTCCAGATCCGGATCCCATCGATTGCTCTGACCTTGGCGTCGTTGATCCTGTTCCTGATGTTTGTTACCGCGCTAGACCGCTACGACAAAGAACAGCCCCAGCTATAGGGGAACTCGCCAAGGGCGAGTTCCTTGGGACTTCGGGAACCCACATGGTGGGTTCCTTCGCAAGGCGAACTCCAGTATCGCCCCCTGCCCCCGGCTGCGCCGGCCAAGGAACTCGAAGAGTTCCCACCTTCCCCGAGCGGGGGCTGAAACGAACTGTAGAGCTAACTCACCGCAGAAACCACGCCTGCAGTTCCTCTTAGGAACTGCCAAGATGGCTCGCCGCAGGCGAGCTAACCAATTACCCCTGCGATGATCGGGGCCAGCAACTCCTGCAGGGACGGTCCGTTGCGAACCTCGAGCTCGTAATAGACCCGGGTGCGAGGAATATCACCAAGATCGATCACGCTGGCGAGATCCATCGGCGTGCCGATCACGATCCCGTCGGGAGCGGCTGCCGCAATGGTCTCCTCTAGTTCCTGGCGTTGCTGATCGCTATATCCCATGGCCGGGAGCACCGCACCGATGTGGGGATACTTCTCGTACACACCAACCAGCGAGCCGACCGCATACGGGCGCGGATCGATTAGCTCGGCAGCGTTGTGCTGCTGGGCAGCGACCACTCCAGCGCCAAATGGCATCTCACCGTGGGTGATAGTCGGGCCATCATCGAGCACCAGCACCCGCTTGCCCTCGATGACAGTCGGATCATCGACACTAATCGGTGAAGCTGCCTCAACAACAGTGGCGTGCGGGGCCAACATGGCGACGTTCTTGCGTATCTCTGCAAGCCCATCAGCCGGCGCTGTATCGATCTTGTTGATGACAACAACGTCCGCCTGACGGACGTTGGCCTCCCCCGGCCAGTAGCGAAGCTCATGCCCGGCGCGGAACGGATCGACGACGCAGAAGCCCAGATCCACCTGGTAGAAGGGCAGGTCATTGTTGCCGCCGTCCCAGATGATTACGTCGGCCTCTTGCTCGGCGGCAGCAAGGATCTCGCCATAGTCGACGCCTGCGTAGATGACCGCACCCTGGCGGATGTATGGCTCGTACTCCTCGCGCTCTTCGATGGTTACCTCGGCCGCGTC
>JASJHC010000038.1:0-5661 GCA_033791245.1 Acidimicrobiia bacterium
TTGGGAGGAGCTCGAGCTTCGGCTGACGTTCCGAGGCACCTGGGCGTGTCTCCGAATCCGGCACGAAGAGGTACAGATCGAGACCAATGGCGTACTCCCGGTCTCGTTCCCCGAACAACGGAGCGTAGAAGTTGGCCGACCCGGCGCTCGATTCACGAGAAGAGAAGGGATCTGGAACGAGGTGACCCATGACCACAGTACTCGCAGCCATTGACAACAGCGCAGCATCAAAGCCTGTACTAGAGACTGCCGCAGTTCTCGCCGAGTGCATCGATGCCGCCATAGAGGCGCTTCATATCACTGAAGGCGCCCACGACACAGCAAGCGCCGCAGCACAAGCCGCCCACGTCCCCCTCACGATCGACAGCGGGGATCCAGCAGCCATCATTTTGGAGAGACTCCGCCAAGAGGGCATAGCGCTGGCCGTGCTCGGGTTGCGCGGGGAGCCTGGGGGAAGGCGACCGGCTGGGAGCACGGCGATCGCCGTTGCGGAAGGGGCGCACAAACCCGTGGTGGTCGTACCCCCTGATTACACGCCCGGCCCTGGGGCTTCGCTGCGTCGTGTTCTGATCCCGCTCGATGGGACCGAGGCGTCTGCGCGTTCTTCGAGGCAGGTGGCCGGTATGCTCGCTGGCTCAGGCGTGGAAGTCATTGTGCTTCACGTCTTCGACAAGGACACCGTGCCGGCGTTCTGGGACAGTAGCCGCGATGACTTCGATGAATGGTCGCATGAATTCTTGGCGCGGTTCGCCGAAGAATACGACGCCGAACTTGACCTTCGCACCGGAGCACTAGGCGAGAACGTCCTCAGCGTCGGCAGGTCACACGAGGTCGACCTCATCGTCCTCGAATGGGCGCAACGGTTAACACCAGGCCATGCGGAAGTCATACGCGAGGTTCTGGCTCGGACCGACGTTCCGGTTCTCTTGTTGCCTGTCGGCGATGCCACTTGAACGGACTGCTTGCCGTATCGCGCTGCCTCGATAGCCGCGGCGAACTCGGCCCATCGATCGCTTGATCGCCCTCGATATGGAAGCCGCCGTCTAGGTGCAAACGACCCAGACAGCGAAGCCCTCCCCGCGTCGAACGATCTCGTGGCATAGGTGTTGGTGCCAGCGCTCTCCAAGCCACGAGAACGATTCCCGCCCGACCACGAGCGTATTGCAACCGGCATTGCGAGCCGTTTTCAAGCAGATCTCGCTCAGTTGCTCCGAATCGGTGGCTAGACGGCACTCCTCCTCCATCATGCTCGTTGCCAAACCTGCCTCCGCTAAGACAAATTCAGCCTGCTCAAAGAGCGGCTGACTGTGGCTGATCTGTTCCCGCTCCCAGTCGTTACGTTCAAGCTCTAGCTTGGCGCCAAGTGCTTGCTCTTCCGTTGCTGAGCTGGCACCTCCGTGCTCACGCAGTCGGGGCGGCATCGGAGGGAGGACATGCAGGAGATGCACCTCTACCGACGGCTGCCCGGCCATCATCGTCCCCACATACTTGATAGCGTCCTCTGCCGCTGGGGATCCATCTATGGCAACCAAAAGGCCACGCTTTTCGTTCATGACTATTCCTCTCTGCTGGTCCAGCCCATTATTTCTGCCATCGGTGTCGATGTCTCAGCGTTGCTTGAACGCCAACGGCGGCAACACCAGAACCAAGAATGGGAGCCTCCCGACCCTTCATTGTCTGTTCCCTTCGGTCAGATGGGCCATTTCGCTCAGGGCGGCCATGACTCGTTCCGGGGTGAACGGTGTCTTCCTGAGGCGAATGCCGACGGCATCGTAGATGGCGTTGGCGATGGTCGGGATTGGCGCGTTGATGCCGATTTCTGCGATCGATTTGGCTCCGTGCGGCCCGGTGGGTTCATAGGAGTCGACCAGGATGGCCTGGATTCTCGGCAGGTCTGGAGCCGCCGGGATCTTGTAGTCGAAGAAAGTGGGATTGCGGACTCTGCCGCGGCGGCTGATGAGCATCTCCTCAGTTAGGGCGTAGCCGATGCCGTTGGCAACAGCTCCCTCCAGTTGGCCTTCGGCCGCCTTGGGGTTGATCGGGGTACCGCAGTCGGCAACGGCGACGTACTCGACGACTTTGACCTTGCCGGTGTCAGTGTCGACGGCAACCTCGGCGAAGCTGGCGAGGAAAGGCGGCGGTGATTCGTCTCCGACGAAGGAAGCAGTCGCTCCGATCTGGTGTTGCTCGGAGCCGTAGAGAGTCCGCAATCCGATGTCCTCGAGGCTGACGCTGCGGCCCTCCGCTCCTGCCACCTGTTCCGCAGCGAGAGCGAGCGATTTGGGTTCTTGTCCGAGCATTGCGGCAGCTGCATCGAGAATCTGCTCCCTGACTTGCTCCGCCGCCTTACGCACGGCGTTACCGGATACATAGGTGGTGGATGAGGCGTAGGCCCCGGTATCAAAGGGGGTCAGATCGGTGTCGGAGGAATAGACAATAATTTTTTCGAGCGGCACGGTCAGCACCTCGGCGGCGATCTGGCCGAGGATCGTGTCTGAACCCGTGCCGATATCGGTGGCGCCGATCTGGAGATTAAATGACCCGTTGTCGTTCATCTTGATGGTTGCTGCGGCCATATCGACCGCCGCGATCCCGGAGCCTTGCATATGGACCGACATTCCGACCCCATGGGCCCAGTGTCCAGCACGTCTGTGGGTGTCATGCTTGGCTTGCCAACCAATCATTTTCGCACCGAGCTCGATGCAACGATCCAGCTCGCAGCTCTTGATGATTTGCTCGACACCTTCCTTGCCCTCGCCAATCGCCGCAAAGATTGGTGAGGTCTCTCCGCGACGGATGTGATTCCGGCGTCGCATCTCGACGGGATCGATTCCCAGCTTCTCGCCGAGCTGGTCCAGAGCGGTCTCGAGGGGGAAGTATGCCTGAGTGGCACCATACCCTCGGTAAGCCCCACCGACGGGAAGATTGGTGTAGACGGCCGTGCCGTTGAAACGCACGTTGGGCGCCTTGTTGTAGAGAGGTAGGGTCTTCGACCCGGCGTTTGACATCACAGTTAGGCCGTGGGTTCCGTAGGCACCGGTATTCGAGATCACGACCATGTCAATGGCGTGGAGCACCCCATCCGCATTGGCTCCCAGTTTGACCCGGATCCGCATCGGATGGCGGGTGCGGGAGGCGAAGAACTCCTCCGGCCGGCTCATGAGCGCGAGCGCCGGCCGCCCGGTACGCATTGTCACCAAGGCGACGACATCCTCGAGGAGGATCTCCTGTTTCACTCCGAAGGCGCCTCCAACGCGGGGTTTGATCACCCGAATCCGATGCAGGGGCAGGTCGAGCAGCCGCGCCACGATCCGGCGGGCGTGGAACGGAACCTGGGTGCTGCTTACCAGTACCAACCTGCGGTCATTGTCGAGGTAACTCTGCACGATGTGTGGCTCAAGCGGCGCATGCTGTGCGTACTGCGTCTCGCAAGTGGTTTCGACTATCGCCGCCGACTCCGCCAGTCCTTGTTCGACATCACCCACATCCACAGCGACGATCGCAACAGTGTTGTGGGCGGCATCCGTAATGTTCTCCGCATCGTCCTCATCGTGGATCACCGGAGCATCCTGCGCAAGCGCTTCGTCGATGGTCAATACGCTGGGGAGCAACTCATAATCAACGTCGATGAGATGCAGCGCTTGATCGGCGATGTCTGGGCTCTCGGCTGCCACCGCGGCCACCCGATCGCCAACAAAGCGAACCTTGGTGTCGAACATGCGGGCGTCGTACGGTGACGGCTCGGGGAAGCCCTGGCCCGCAGTGGTGTAGCGGCGGGCGGGGGTGTTGTCATGGGTGAGTACCAGCACCACCCCGGGGAGGTTCTCGGCTTGAGAAGTGTCGATGTGGGTGATCCGGGCGTGAGCATGAGGGCTACGGAGGAACCTCAGGTGCAACGTGTCGGCGATACCCAGATCACCGGTGAAGACAGGCTTGCCGGTTACTAGCGCATAGCCGTCAACTCGGCGTTCACTGTGCCCAACGACGTCAAACGCGTGAGATCGTTGATCAGTCATGGCCGGGCCTCCTCGGCTGCGGCGGAGGCCGCAAGAATGGCATCTACGGGTTTCACATAACCCGTGCATCTGCAGAGGTTCCCTGCCAGACCCTCTCTGACCTCCGCCTCGGTGGGATGTGGATTACGGGAGAGCAGATCGACGGCGGCGACGACCATTCCAGGTGAACAGAAACCACACTGAACGCCGCCAGCATCCAGCAATGCCTCCTGCAGACGATGGAGACGGCCGTCCTGTTCGAGACCTTCGACTGTAGTGACAGAACATCCGGCGGTGGCCACGGCTAGCACCATGCAGGCATTCACCGCACGTCCATCGACCAGCACCGCACAGGCCCCGCAATCGCCTGTGTCGCAACCGAGCTTCACGCTCTTCAGACTTTCGCGCCGTAACACTTCGAGCAAGGTCTCTCCCAGCGATATGGCGAAGTGACGGCTACTCCCGTTCAAGGTCAATGAGATCGTTTGACTCATGAGGCCTCCCCTAGGCGGTGGCGGATCTCCTCCAGGCACTGCGTGATCCCCACCGCAACAAGGTGGGTGCGGTAGGTTGCGCTGGAGCGCAAATCATCCCCCGTACGCACCGTCGCTGCCCCCTCAGCTGCCGCGACCTTGATGGTTGTAGTGGTCAGCTCTTGGCCAATGAGATAATCCTCGGCTGCGGGGACTGTCTCCGCAAGACGGGGGGTCGCGCCGACGAGCAGCCTGATGTCGGCGCACCGCCCATCGTCAACTTGTATCAGCGCTGCACAATTGAGGATCGCAACGTCAACCGCCGATCGCGTATATTTGCGGAAGGCGGCTGCGGTGTTTGCGGGCTGCTCCGGCAGCACCACCTCGGTCAGGATCGCATCAGCCGGATGGCCCGCTCCAGCGTATATGTCGTCCAGTCGTCGAGGCCGGGATTCTCCATCGAAGAGAGTGGCACTCGCCCCCAGCGCGCAAAACAGCGGGATTACGTCGGACCACGGCTGCCGTCGCATGAGGTTGCCGCCGATCGTCGCCCGGTTGCGAAGTAGCGGGGACCCGACCTGGCGCAGCATTTCCGGAATGACCCCGCCGAGATAACTGGCAACAGCCGGATGCTCCAGTATCTCGGTCAGTGTGGTCGTCGATCCAATAGCAATCGTGCCGTCCTTCTCCTCGACGTACGAGAGGCGTAGTCCACCGAGGTCGACGAGGGTGGTGATGTCCTTTGGGCCGTGCAACACCAGGTCCGTCCCCCCGGCCATAAGCCGGGCGCCGCTTCCACCCTCCCTGAGTTCTCGCAACGCCGCAGGCAGATCAGTCGGGTGTAGATACGCCTCAAGATTCGGGAGGGCAATCATGGTTTCCTCGCCTCTTCCTGACCACAGAGCGCACGGTTGATCAAGCCACTAGGGCACAACGAAAATGCAGTCACCTTGGCACTCATCAGCGGCCTCCCAGACCAGGTCTTCTAGCTCGGCGGGCACAATCGCGACGCCGGCGGCGCCCTGCGGGTTCCCCATGGCCTCGGCGTAGATCGTGTCTCCTTCGCATACATAGGCAAGACCATCGCCAAGCAGCGCAAAGACATCCGGTGCGATTTCTTCGCACAGGCCGTCGCCGGTGCAGTGGTCTTGATCGATCCATACCTTCACGACCCGCTCCTTGGAAACACTCTG
>JASJHC010000039.1:0-3141 GCA_033791245.1 Acidimicrobiia bacterium
GAGATCAAGGTTGAAGCTCTTCTCCAATGTGGCGTGGAGGCACCGCAGCGGACGATGGAAGATGCCTCACCGTGGGATTTGTGGGATGAGGCGGGTTCGGTGCAGGTGCCGACGTTGCTCTTGGCCGCCGACCCGACGCAAGGGTCGCTGGTACCGGCCGCGCGGGGCACCGAGCTGGCGCGGGAGAATGATTCGATCGAGTTTGTTCTGGTCGAGGGGGCGAGCCACTCGATGCATCGCGACTCCTATGATCGGTTCATGTCATTGATCCGCACATTTGTAGCGGGGTAGGAACGACTCTTGCAGCCACCGGAAAACGAACCCTCGACTGGTACTGACCTGACCACGCTTGAACTCCGTCAGCTCGCTACCGATGTCGACGGTGTTGCCAACGTGGAGGTTGATCTTCGTGACGATGGCCGTCCTCATCTCCGCATTTGGCTCGACGGTTCCGTTGACGCCGGACAGGTGGGGGCTCACGTTGAGCAACTGGTTGCGCAATCGAGAGTAAAGGCGGGTATTGAGCCGGTGCGACGCTCCGGGCTTGGCAGAGGTCTCGGCGAACTGATTGCCTCGGCCGACGACGCAGTGCCCGCCCAGCTTATTCCGACGGTTGCGGAGACCGAGGCCACGTCACGGCCCCGACTGGAAATGGTGGCGGTCGAAGAAACGGCAGGCGGGATCTCGGTGCGGGCAGCCGATTCGATAGGTGGCATCTCTTTCTCTCCGGTGAGTGATCCCCGCTCCCTGAATCAGGCCGTTGTATCGGCAGTGGCTCGCCTGCGGCGGGAGCGCCCGGTGCCAAGGCTGGCGGGCGTCGAGTTGCGTGATGTTGAAGGGTCAGCGGTACTGACCGTGGTGCTGGCTCACGCCGACGGGCGGCGGCTGGTCGGCTCCTCTCTTGTCGACGGCGGTATGCCGTTCACTCTGGGTAGGGCGGTTTGGGAAGCTCTCGTCCCAGCCCCGTAGTCTTCCGTGGCAGACTGTCTCCATGGATATCGTCTGTCCGAACTGTGGGGAACAAGAGGCTTTACGGGGCACACCCCGTCCAGACGTGATTCTTTTGTTCTGTGAGAAGTGCTCCTACAAGTGGAAGCGTGATCTCACTGCAACCTGCCCCAAGTGTGGTGGCGCTGACATCCAGCAGGTGCCTCTTGCTATCTTGGAGAAGGGGAGAGGAACGCAGTTGTCCGTCGTCGGCACTCGACCCATCCAGCTGTGTTCAGAATGCGACGCTGAGACCCTGGCTGGCTACCACCGCAATCGTCCCAATCCTCTGCTGCCGAGCGATATCCCGACCGCTGGACTCTGAGTGGCTAGCTGGTGATGAGCTGATCAACCGGGGCAAAGTCATCGGTGAGGATTGCCGCATCTTCAATGAAGGTGGCGAGTTCGGCTCCGCTGAGAACGATCCCCGAGCTGTTTCGCCCATTGAGTGCAGTGGTTAGTGCGTTGATATCCAGCGGTGAGTCGCTGGCGACAAGAACGAAGTTGCCGCCGCGTTCACCGGCCAAGTAGTCCTCGGGCGCGATCACCGCGATTTCTGCAAAGACGGTGGCGAGGGTTGCTGTTTGCGCCCTGGCAAATCCCAGCGGCGGGTAGTCGATGAGGTTCAATACATAGAAGCCACCGGGTCGGAGCCGTTCGGAAAACTCTGTGGCGAACTCCTGAGTGGTGAGGTGCCACGGCACTGCCGGCCCGCCGAATGCATCGCCGATCACAACGTCGTAGCTCGCAGCCGGCGTGTCCCGGAGCGTGACCCGGGCGTCACCGGTTCGAATGTCCAAGGCGGAGCGGTCGAGGCCCAGTTCAGCGACCGCGATATCGACCACTGATGAGTCGAGCTCTAAGACTGTGTTGGTCCCTCCGGGATGTGTGGCGGCGACATAGCGGGGGAAAGTGAATCCGCCACCTCCGATTGACAGCGAACTGGCGGGACCTGCAGCGAGCTGGGAATCGAGTACCGCACCGAAGATCTGGGCGTAGCGAAACTCCAGATGGGTCGGGTCTTCAAGATCAACGTAGGAGTGGCGCAGGGTGTCGAGCCAGAGGATCCGGCCCGTGGGGCGGCCGTCGTCGACGTCAACGTTGATGCAGTAGTAGGCGGTTTCGTACTCGCAGGTGGAAGGAGCCGCCACCGCGGCTGCGGCAGCGACACCGGCGAAACCAACGGCCGCGATCACAAATGAGGTCGTGGCCAGCTTGGCCCGCACCCCGAGGGCGATCCCGGCAACGATCAAGGTACCGCCGATTGCAAATGCAATCGTTCGGCTTGGCCAGGCGGCCACAAGCACGAATCCGGCCACAAACGTACCGAAGATGGCTCCGGCGGTTGCGATGGCCGACAAGCGTCCCACCACGGCGCCGGTCTCATCGAGGGTCTGCAACCGCAGCTTGGTGACGGTTGGGGTTACCGCCGACAGCACGGCGGCGGGGGCAAAGAAACTCACTGAAGCCAGCGTGACGATGTCGAGAGGGTTGCCCGCCGATGAGGGGCCAACCACGGTGACGATCGGATAGGTGAACAGCGCCAATACGCCACCTATAGCGAGAACCGGGGGGAGTACTTGCTGTGGCGGATATCGGTCTGCCAGCCGACCACCGAGCCAAGACCCGATGGCAATACCGGCAAGGACGGTGCCGATGATTCCGGTGAACGTCTCCAGCGTCACCCCGACGTAGGGTGCCATCATCCGGCTGGCCAGAATCTCAAGCACCAGAACGGCGGCCGAGGCAAAGAAGACGAGGGTGCGGGCGCTGAGAGTCGACATGGGCGACCGAGTATCGCAGACGTCGAACCGTTAGGTGCCGGCGTGCGCGGTCCGGCGGCGTAGGGTGCGGATTGCTGCCGACTTTCAGTTAGAGTTGCGACTCGTTCGGGCGTTTAGCTCAGTTGGCTAGAGCGCTTCCCTTACAAGGAAGAGGTCATCAGTTCGAGTCTGGTAACGCCCACTGCCGAAATCCCTTATTTTGCATGGGATTTCGGCTTACTGCTGGACAGCTCGACAACCTCTGGACCACGTTTGGTCCGCGCCTGGTCCGCGCCTGAAACAGTCCTGAGCTGTTCGAGACGGTCGGTGGCTGCCTCATCTACCCCTTCATAAAGGTGGCCGTAGACGTCGAAAACGGTCCGAGTGCTCT
>JASJHC010000040.1:0-2762 GCA_033791245.1 Acidimicrobiia bacterium
GCCCACGTAGCCGTTGCTCCACACCGCACCGGGGTTCTGCCCGTCACCAATGGAGCCGTTGTCGTAGTACATCCAAATGGAATCGCTCGTCGATCCGGCGTCGATCTGCGGTACCCGTACCCACACGTAGGAAACGCTGCCCGTGTTCCAATCTTCGATCTCGTAGTCGAGCGGGGTTCCGTCGGCATCGACAAAGCGGAGGTCCTGCCCCGATGTTTGTGTGCGGGTGTAGTCGATGTCTACCGGGTCGAGCCTCACCAGGATGGGGAAGTCGTCCAGTTGCTCGCGACCGAAATTGCTGAACGTGATCGACCGGCGAAGGCGCCAGCCTGGTAGATGCCATGTTCCTCCCACCGTGCTCAACGATCCGCCCTCGGTTACAACGTATGCATCGTCAAGAGCGGTCGCTGCTGCGCCGGACGCACCTGCCGGCGGGGTAACCAAGCTCACCTGAGAAAGGATGATCCCAAGAACCACTGCCAACGCCGCCAGCTTGTCGGCGGAGAAGACGCCGCCACGCCCCGACGCAAGCTCCTCGTGCCACGAGTCGAGCGGGCTTTCGAACATCAGTGACGCCGGACGAGATTGACCGCTCAGCGAAGGATGCGGTGGTCGAGTCTGAGTCGTTGTTTTCGTCCGCTTCAGCGACATCGCGGGCCCCGATATCGGACACCCAACACAGCGCTGAAGCCCGGTCGGTACCGGGCGGTACTGACGACGAAGACCCTGTTCCTAGGGTGCATTGGCGGCCCCGAGAATCGAAGCGGCATGAGCCGAGGAACCGAGTAGCCGGTCGCCTTCGTCACCAGTCGGTGCAACCGCCACAGCCTGGATCTCAGCCAGCGGCACTCGCACTCGGAACTTGGTCCACCCTTGTTCGTATGCGTAGCTGATCGTCCCGCCCATACCCTCGACAAGGGCCCGGACAATCGACAGGCCAATACCAACACCACCGGGGGCCGTTACGAGGCTGCCACGGTGAACGAAGCGTTGGAAGAGACGGTCCTGGATGTCGGCAGGGATTCCCTTCCCGTTGTCAGAGACGACCCACTCATACATGTCGCCCTCGATGCTGCCGGTGATCCGCAACTCGGGGCCGCCGTATTTGCGAGCGTTTGAAATCAGGTTGCGCAGAACCTGCCGCTGCCGCATCCGGTCGGCAAGCACCGTCGCCTCTTCGGCCGTCGTCTCGATGAAGCCACCGCTGCGTGTCATCGGTGCGACAACCTCTTTGAGTTCCGCGGCCGTGTTCACGTCCTCGATCACGTACTTGAGAGCGTCAGCGTCGAGCTGGGACGTCGTGAGCAGATCTTCAACCATCCGGTAGAGGTCTTCGGCCTCGTTGGTGATGGTGGTGGCCAATTCGCGAACGTCCTCAGTGGCCTCCGGGTGATCTTCGATGACCTGCGCCATCCCGTAAACAATCGTTAGCGGTGTTCGTAATTCGTGTGAGGCATTCGCAACGAAGTCCTCGCGGACCTTGCCGACGGCACGTTCGGCGTCGAGACGCATGCGCAGCTCTGCTTGGCGATGCAGACGAAGCGTGAGTTCCCGGTACATGATGATCATGCCGCCGGGGATAAGCAGGGCCAGCAACACCTGGGCCACGGTTCCCATCTTGGCCATGGACTCGTCGGAGCTGGCCACCTCGGCAAGTTGGCTATCTCGCTCCTGCTGCAGCAAAGCGAACGCCAATGCGTACGGTGCCTCGATTTGGTTAGCGATGACCTCGTTGGCCTCGTCGGATCGACCCGCCTCTATAAGGTCCAGGACACGGGTGCTCAGACTCACGTATTCGTTGAGAGCATTCGACAGTTCGTTGGTGACATCGCCGCCGGATTCTTTGAGCTGCTCGATACCCGAGGCCATCAGATCAAGTGCCGAGCGAGCCTGGCTGGCAGAGATAGCAAGCTGATCATCGACGGTGACCGCAAGCTCGCGTTCGATTGACGCAAAGTGGTTGGCCATCGACACCTGGGCACGTGCCACCGTGGCGACTCGTAGTGTCTCATCGGCGATGTGGACAGCCTCGGCGTGGGCAGTCAGACCACGAGTTCCAGAAGAGACGGCGAACACGATCGCACTAACGATCAGAAGCGTCGTCCCCGCAGCTGTCGTTATGATCCAGGCTCTGTTGCCTTTTCTCTTACTTCGCTGCACCTTCTTGAGGGCAGAGCTGCGGCCTTCATCCATTTAGTCCATGTCGGCAAATCCGCTAGAAATATGAACTAAACCGCGTGTATATTCTGCAACACACAGAATGACTAGACCTATCTAGTCAGAAAGAACTAGACCGATTCGCCGCACAAACCCAGATCAGGCGTCATCCCTAACCCTAAGGGTAAGGCTTAGACTTCCCCTCAGCACCGACCGTATTGTGCGATTGGTAGCCAGGATCCCATCCTGACGACTACGCTCAGCGCGAAACAATCATGCTGCGACGCTCGCAGCAACGCTCGAGGGGAGCCAAATTGGACTTCAGTAAGCTCAACCAAAACCAAAAGATCGCTCTTGGTGGCGGTGTACTGGGCATCATCTCGCTATTTCTTCCGTGGTACGGCGCCTTCGGCTTCAGTTGGTCGGCCTTTGATGCCGGGTTCTTCGCCTGGTTTGGAATGCTGCTCGCCATCGCCGGTGCTGTCGTCTTCTTCCTCAAGGTGATGGATATCAACGACATCAAGATCGGCAGCCTTGTCGCCGAGCAATTGGCGCTGATACTGGCCGGACTCGGATTCATATTCGTTGTCCTTCGTCTACTGACC